>CAYPTG010000275.1:0-3430 GCA_964413455.1 uncultured Mycobacterium sp.
GGTAGTCCGGGGAGGCCAGCGACTCCTCGGCGATCCGCTGAATCCAGCGGCCGTCCACGCCGATCGCCGGGTCCAGCAGCACCAGCCCGGAGACCAGATCGGGGTGCTCGGCCGCCAGGTTCAACCCCACTGCGCCGCCGAAGGAATGCCCCACCACCAGCACCGGCCCGGCGGTCTCCTGCTTGATCAGACCGGCCAGCGCGGCGACGTTGGCGTCGATGTTCCACGGCGCGGCGTACGGGGAACGGCCGTGCCCGATCAGGTCAGGCGCCAGCACCGACACATCGGGCAGATGCTCATCGGCCAGGGTGCGCCAGCGCGCACCGTGCCCAGTCAGCCCGTGGATCATCAGCACCCGGACCGGTCCCGGCGGCCCGAAGCGGTGCACATGCAGGTCGTCACTCACGGGTCACCATGCTGCCAGGTCATGCCGCCTGTTCCAGCTCCAGCAGCAGGGTCTTGGCGTCGGTGCCGCCGACGTAGCCGCCGAGGCTGCCGTCGCTGCGTAGCACCCGATGGCAGGGCACTACCACCGGCAGCGGATTGGTGGCACACGCCGTGCCGACCGCCCGCACCGCCTTGGGATTGCCGACCGATGCGGCGACCTCCCGGTAGCTGGCGGTGCTCCCGTAGCCGATGCCGCGCAACGCTTCCTGCACGTCCTTACGGAAGCCCGCCGACAGCGCACGGTCCAACGGCAGGTCGAACGAGCGCCGGGTGCCGGCGAAGTACTCCTCGACTTGGCGGGCCGCCTCCGACAGCCTCGCTGGGGCCAGCAGGATCCGGGGGCTGATCTTGGCGGCCAGGGCGTCGAGCACGGTGTCGAAACCCTCGCACTGGTAGGCCACCCGCGCCAGGCCTTTTTCGGTGCCGGCTAGCAGCAGTGTCCCTACCGGGGTGTCGACGGTGCGGTAGGCCACGTCGATCAGGTTCTGGTGGTCGGCGGTGGTGACCAGCCGGGCGTGCAGGGCCTGCAAATCTGCCTCGTGTACCGGGAACAGGGCGTCGACGCCGGGGGTGCTGGTGATCATCGGGATGCTCCTTGCTTCTCGGTGGGCTCGGTGCGGAATTGGCGGCGCAGCGTCTTGATGCCGTCGGCGGCCGCGCGACGCACCGAGTCCGGGGTACCGCTGATCAGTCCGGCGGTCTCGGCGTGCGGCAGACCGCCGAGGAAGTGGTAGGCGATCGCCAGCCGTTGGCGCTCCGGCAGGGCGGCGACCGCGTCCCATAGTTCGGCGTCGTCGGCGCCGGGATTGCCGATCGCCGAGCCGCGGTCCGGGACGGTGTCGGTGGGCACTGCGCGGGCGCGGGCGCGGATGACGTCGACCGCCTTGCGTTGGGCGACCCGCACCAGCCAGGCCTCGACATTGGTGTCCGCCGGCAGCTCCGGCCACTTCCGCAACGCCGACAGGAACGTCTCCGAGAAGGCGTCGTCGGCGTCGGCGCCGGGCCCCAGCACCACCCGGCAGACCCGCAGCACGGTGGCTCCGTGCTCGTGGACCGCCCGCTCGAACGGAATGTTCATCACCGGTGTAGACGCTCGCGGCGGCGGTGATGTGAGATCCAAACTTCTTCTCGGATTCCTGGTCGGGGAGACGGCCGTCGTCGCGACCTTTCGGGTGATTCTCTGCCATGGTGAACGGATGTCGCGAGCAGACCCTTCAGCCCCTTCGGGGATCGTCACCGTGTTCCGGTCCCGGCTGCAGCCGGACGCCGCCCAGCGCGGCTATTACGAGTTGGCCGAGGAGATGGAGCGTCGTGCCCCCGGGAGGACTTCTACGCCGAATACCAGATCACCGTCGCTGAGGTGACCCGACGCCGCACTTCCGCCCAAACCGACAAACGGGCGGGAGAGTGCGAGTAGATCACGCCATTTCGTCGATCTCGGGGCGCTGCACCGGGTGTTGTCAGACCCCCGTGGTGTCATGCCGCCATGACCGATCCGACGCCCGAACAGCTACTGCGGCCCGGTGCGCGCGGCACCATCCGGGTACTCGGCGGCCCGGGCACCGGAAAGAGCGCGCTGCTGGCCGACACCGCGGCGGCGCATATCGCCGCCGGGCTGGGGCCGGAGTCGGTGCTGCTGCTCACCGGGTCGGGCCGGTTGGCGGCTGCGGCTCGCGGCGCGCTGACCGCGCGGCTGCTCGCGGCCGGTGGCGGGTGCGGGGCGGGGCAACAGACGGTGGTGCGCGAGCCGCTGGTGCGCTCGGTGCACAGCTACGCCTTCTCGGTGCTGCGGGCCGCGGCCGCCCGGGCCGGTGATCCGCCGCCGCGGCTGGTCACCGGGGCAGAGCAGGACGGCGTCATCGCCGAGCTGCTGGCCGGTGATCTGCAAGACGGGGCGACATGCTGGCCGCGTGAGCTGCGCCCGGCGCTAAGCACCGCCGGGTTCGCCACCGAACTGCGCGACCTGCTGGCCCGCTGCGCCGAGCGCGGCGTGGGCCCGGCCGAACTGCGGCGCCTCGGTCAGGAGGCCGGACGCCCGGAATGGGTGGCCGCGGGCCGGTTCGCCCGGCAGTACGAACAGGTGATGCTGCTGCGGGCCTCGGTCGGCACCGCCGCACCGCAGGCCACCGTGCCGGCACTGGGTGCGGCCGAACTGGTCGGCGCGGCGCTGGAAGCACTGGCCGCCGACGCCGACCTGCTGGCCGCCGAGCGGGCCCGGATCCGGCTGCTGCTGGTCGACGACGCCCAGAATCTGGACCCCCAGGCCGGGCTGCTGGTGCGGGTGCTGGCCGCCGGAGCGGATCTGGCGCTGCTGGCCGGTGACCCGAACCAGTCGGTGTTCGGGTTCCGTGGCGCCGACCCGCAGCTGCTCACGCCGGGCGACGGTCGAGCGCTGCGGCTGTTCCGCTCGCACCGCTGCGCACCGGCCATCGCCCGGGCCGTCTCCGGGATCGCCGCGGCGCTGCCCGGCACCGGGTGGCGGGCGCTAGACGGCGCTGACGGCGAGCAGGGCTCGGTAGTCGTCCGGGTGGCTGACTCCCCGCACGCCGAGGCGGCGGTGATCGCCGACGTGCTACGCCGCGCCCACTTGGTCGAAGGCGTGCCGTGGTCGCAGTTGGCGGTCATCGTGCGCTCGCCGGCGGCGGCTGCCGCCCTGCCCAGGGCACTGACGGTGGCCGGGGTGCCGGTTAGCCAGCCGGCACTGAGCGGCCCGATCGGGGAGCAGCCGGCCGCGCGGGCGCTGTTGACCGTGCTAGCCGCCACCGCCTACGGTCTGGACGGCGACCGGGCGCTGGCCCTGCTGAGCGGCCCGATCGGGCGGCTGGATCCGGTATCGCTACGGCAGCTGCGCCGGGCGCTGCGCCGCGCCGCCGACGACCCGGATATCCCCGCCGGGGAGCTGCTGATGCAGGTGCTCACCGGGCCGGCCACCGCGCTGCCACCCACCCTGGCCGGACCGGTCAACCGGGTGCGGGCCGTGCTG
>CAYPTG010000276.1:0-3424 GCA_964413455.1 uncultured Mycobacterium sp.
GCCGGCCGCGGCCAGCTTGCTGTGAAAGATCCCCGGCGCCAACAGATACGACGCGATGACCACCCGGCGGTGGCCGCTGTCGCGTAGCTGTGCGACGACGTCGTTCACCCTGGGCTCGCCGGTGGCCACAAAGCCGAGATGGACCTCGCCGAGCATCTCGGCCAGCAGGGCGCGGGCCAGCTCCAGCTCCGTGCGGGCACCCGGGTCAGACGAACCGGCCGCGGCCATCACCACGGCATCCCCACGGCGCCAACCCGCTTCGACCAGCCGGGCGCACATCACGTCGGCGAGCACCGGATCCGGTCCCAGGGTCGGCGCGATGGTCACCGCGGGGTGTCCGCTCTCAACGATCCGGGCCGGCAGGTCGGTGTTGACGTGATAGCCCGACGCTAGGAAAGCCGGAACGACGACGGCTGGCTGCGCCGAATCGGCAAGCAGCTCAGCGGGATTGGGGCCCAGCACATCGACGAAGGCGGTCCGGACCGGCCCGATCCGGTCGGACACCGCCGCGGCGATCTGGCCGATGGTCCGCAGGCCCGACGGATGCCGGGTGCCGTGCGCCACCAACACCCGGTCGGTGGTGCTCCTCACGCCGCCTCCACCGGGTCCACCGCGAGCCGGTATCCGCGTTTGACGACGGTCTGGATCGCACCCGGAGCGTCCAGCGCCGAGCGCAGCCGGGCCATCGCGGTCTCCACCGCGTGGGTGTCGCCGCCGCCACCGGGAAGCACGGCCAGCAGTTCCTCGCGCGGCACCACCCTTCCGGGATGCACCAGCAGGCGTTGCAACAGCGACATCGCCGCCGGCGGTACGGATTTGATGTCGCCGTCGACGTCGACGCTGGTGGCCCGGACGCCGATGCGGTGGCCTCCGGCGCTGAATTGCTTTGCGCTGGAAGGAAGTTCTTCGGTGACCAGCCGCGCCAGTGCCCCCAGCCGGTATCGGTGCGGGTAGTCAGCGGGTACGCCCAGCTGGGTCAGCGGGGCGCTGGTCACCGGGCCGACGCACAGCGCTTTGACGTCGGAACGCAACGCCGACAGCAGGCTCTCGATGGCGCCGAGTGCTTTGGCCCGGTCCAGGATCGAGGCCACCGCCGGTGCGCTGGTGAAGGTCACCGCGTCCAGTTCGGCGTTGACGATCATGCCGATCAGCTGGTCCATCCGGCGCAGATCGTCGGGGAGTTCCCAGCGGTAGACCGGCACCTTGACGACCTGGGCGCCGGCGGTGATCAGCGCGTCGCAGATGTCGGTGTCGGGCTCCCATTCGGTTGCCGCGCCGTGCAATTGGACGGCGATCCGGCGGCCGTCGACCCCTTCGCCCAGCAGCCGTTGCAGGACCTCGGCCGAGGACTCCGACTCCGGGCTCCACTGCTCGCAAAGCCCGGCCTGCCGGACCGCGCCACGGGCTTTGGGGCCGCGGGCCAGGATGCGGGTGGACTCCAGTGCGCCGAGCAGGCCGTCGGCCAGATCCCATCCGTGCGCGGCCTCAACCCAACCGCGGAAGCCGATGCCGGTGGTCACCACGACGATGTCCGGTGGGTTCTCGATGAGCGCCGTGGTGGCCTTGGACAGTTCCACGTCGTCGACCAGCGGGACGATCCGGATGGCCGGTGCGTGAACGACTTTCGCCCCGCGCCGCTCCAACAGCGTCACCAGCTCCGCGGCCCGGCGCGCCGCCGTCACACCGACGGTGAACCCGGCGAGCGGTTCAGCTACTTCGGATCTCGACGTAACCATCAACCACCCTGACGTCGTGGACAGGCAGCGCGTTGGACTCGTCGTCCAGGCAGCGCCCGTCGACAAGTGAGAACACCTGCTTGAGCAGCGGTGAGGCGACCGTCGGCTCGCCGCCCCGATCACCGACGATGCCGCGGGACATCACCGCGGCCCGGCCGAATGGGTCGATGTTGCCCACCGCCGCCAACACGCCGTCGGGCAGCAGGAACAGTGCGGCCTGCCGGCCGCGGGGGAGCAGCACCGCCACACCACGGCCGGGCAGCAACGAGCTCACCGCGCAGGCTCTGGTCCAGATACCCTGCCGAACAACGGCTTTGCGCCCACGGGTGACGCCGCTTCGGGTGTTGCCCAGCCGGACACTGCCCTGCCGGGTACCGATGTGCTCGTCGGCGAGAATCGTCATTGCTAACCCCTTCCGTGGGCTTTTCTAGAGTGGTGATGTTTCCGAGCGGTTACGTGGCGTTTTCGCCGACATTGACGGTGTTGGGGATGCCGAGCAGTACCGGGACCTTCCGCGGGCCGCTGTCGTCGAAGGACACCGTCGGGTCGGGTTGATCGGGTGCGTTGACGAACGAGACGAATCGGGACAGTTTCTCCTCGTCGGCCAGCACACCGGCCCATTCGTCGCGGTATCCCAGGACATGGCGCTGCATGGCGGCCTCCAGGTCGGCGCAGATGCGCAGCGAGTCCTCGCACACCACGGCACGGATGTGATCGAGCCCGCCGTCGATGCTCTCCTGCCACACCGCGGTGCGCTGCAACCGGTCGGCGGTACGCACGTAGAACATCAGGTAGCGGTCGATGTAGCGGACCAGGGTGTCGCCGTCGAGATCGCCGGCCAGCAGTTGCGCGTGTTTGGGATTGGCCCCGCCGTTGCCGCCGACGTAGAGATTCCAGCCCTTTTCGGTGGCGATCACGCCGACGTCCTTGCTGCGCGCCTCGGCGCACTCGCGCTGGCAGCCTGAGACCCCCATCTTGATCTTGTGCGGCGCGCGCAGGCCGCGGTAGCGCAGCTCCAGGGCGACGGCCATGGCCACCGAATCCTGCACGCCGTAGCGACACCAGGTCGACCCGACGCAACTCTTCACCGTGCGAAGAGATTTCCCGTAGGCGTGCCCGGACTCCATCCCGGCATCGACCAGCCGCTTCCAGATCAGCGGCAACTGCTCCACCCGGGCGCCGAATAGGTCGATGCGCTGACCACCGGTGATTTTGGTATACAGGCCGAATTCGCTTGCCACCTCGGCGATCACCATCAGCTTTTCCGGGGTGACCTCGCCGCCCGGCAGCCGCGGCACCACCGAATAGGTGCCGTTGCGTTGCATGTTGGCCAGGAAGTGATCGTTGGTGTCCTGCAGTGCGGCGGCCTCGCCGTCGAGGATGTGATCCGAGGATGTCGAGGCCAGGATCGAGGCGACCACCGGCTTGCAGATATCGCAGCCGCTACCTCGGCCGTGGGCCGCGATCAGCGCCGAGAAGGTGCGGATTCCGGTGGCGGCCACGATCTGGAACAGCTCGGCCCGGGTCTGCTCGAAGTGCTCGCACAACGCCTTGGACATGGCCACGCCCTGGGCTTCCAGCAGCCGCTTGAGCATCGGAACGCAACTGCCGCAAGAGGTTCCGGCACAGGTCTTGGCTTTGATCGCCGGAATATCGTGGGCGCCGTCGGCGATCGCCCCGCAGATCGT
>CAYPTG010000277.1:0-3423 GCA_964413455.1 uncultured Mycobacterium sp.
CCGCAACGGCCGCTGCTCCCAGGCCGCCCGGTCGGCGACGGTGAACACGTCGACCTCGGTCCACGGAGGCACCGGAGCCTGGGTGAGGAACCGGGGGCACTCCATCGGCGCGGTGGCTTCGTGCAGGCGCACCCCGACCGAGACGACTTCGTCATACCTCGGCTCCGGGACTCCGGAGACGAAAGTGTCTGCCCGCCAACCGGATACCACGTATCGGCCGTCGGTGGAACGCACCGGCCGGGCCATCCGCAACCCGTCGACGAACAGCGCCTCACGGGCCTTGGCCGACCAAGCGGCACGGGCATGGTCGACGATCCGGGACAGCACGATCTGTCCGCAGCGCCAGCCCTCCCCGCTACCGCCCATCGGCTCCGGGGCACCGCCCTTGATCCCGAAGCCGGCGAGGACATGGCCGGGCGGCGGGTCGTCGATCACACCGGTCAGCGTAGGGGGTGCCGCGGCCGATGCCAGGTCAGTACCTGGCCATGTCGGGGTCGAATTCGTCGGCCCAGGCCTCGATACCGCCACGCAGGTGCCGCGCGGAGGTGATACCGGCGTTGCGCAGCGCGGCCAGCGCCTGCCCGGAACGCCCGCCGGTCTTGCAGTACAGCACCGCGGGACGGTCGGGCAGCAGCGCCAAGCCGGCCGGGGATTCCAGGGCCGAGCGCGAGATCAGCTGCGCGCCGGGGATGCGGTTGATCTCCCACTCGGCCGGCTCGCGCACGTCGATCAGGGCGACGGCGCCGGAGGCCAGCAGCTCGCGCAGCTCGGCGGGACTGATCGCCCCGTCATCGGCGACTTCGGCTCCTGCGCCGTCAACGGCGGTGGCCCCCCCGCCGACATCCGGCGTCGTACCGCAGAACGCGCCGTAGTCGACCAGCCCGGTGATCGGCGGGCTGGCCGGGTCCTTGGCCACGGTGATGGTGCGGTAGCTCATCGCCAGCGCGTCGTAGATCAGCAGCCGGCCCAGCAGCGGCTCACCGATGCCGGTGATGAGCTTGATGGCCTCGGTGCCCATCACCGCGGCGATCGACGCACACAGCACCCCGAGCACCCCACCCTCGGCGCAGGACGGCACCAGCCCCGGCGGGGGCGGCTCGGGATACAGGTCGCGGTAGTTCAGGGCGCGACGCTGCCCGCCCGGGCCGTCCGGGGCGTCCTCCCAGAACACCGCCGCCTGACCTTCGAACCGATAGATCGAGCCCCACACATAAGGCCGCTGCGCCAGCGCGGCGGCGTCGTTGACCAGATAGCGGGTGGCGAAGTTGTCGGCGCCGTCGACGATCAGGTCGTACTGCTCGAACAGGTCCACCGCGTTGTCGGCGGTCAGCCGGAACTCGTGTAACCGCACGCTCACCAGCGGGTTGAGTTCGGCGATCGCCTCGCGTGCGCTCTGGGCTTTGGGCCGGCCGATGTCGGCGTGGCCGTGGATGATTTGGCGTTGCAGGTTGGATTCCTCGACGACGTCGTCCTCGACGATGCCCAGGGTGCCCACCCCGGCGGCGGCCAGGTAGAGCAGCGCCGGTGAGCCCAGCCCGCCGGCACCCACCACCAGCACCCGAGCGTTCTTGAGGCGGCGCTGACCTTCCACGCCGAAACCGGGCAGGATCAGGTGCCGGCTGTAGCGGGCGATCTCCTCGCCGGTCAGCTCTGCGCCCGGCTCGACCAGCGGCGGCAGCGGCATGGCTGTGGCTCCGCGGCTCTGGCTCAGGCGATCGGGTACGGCCAGGAGTTGAACCGGCAGGTCTTGCCGTCCGGCTGAACCGATCCCGGGTCGAAGCGCGAGGCGTCGTTATCCGACGTCGAGAAGGTCTGCTGCATCATGATCGGCGCCAGCGCGCCATTGCGGTCGCACGGCTCGTGGCTGGTGTAGCCGATGGCGTGGCCCACCTCGTGGTTGATGACGTACTGCCGGTAGGAGCCGATATCGCCCTGGAACGGCATCGCGCCGCGCTCCCAGCGGGCCAGGTTGATGAACACCCGCGGCTCGGCGTCGGGGCCGTAAATCGGGTTGTAGCAAGACGATTCGAGCTGGATCTCGTAGCCGCAGCCCTCGCGCACCGTCGCCGGGGAGGTCAGCGACACCCGGAAGTCGGGTTTGGCGTCCGGGCCGTCCACCCGCTGGAACGCGAACTGCGGGTTGTGCGTCCAGCTCTTCGGGTTGTCCAGGGTTTCGGTCACCATCCGGGCGAAGCCCTCGTCCCCGCCGAACGACGAGGTGTCGATGCCGTTCTCGACCTCGACGGTGTAGCTGAACGTCTTTGCCGAGCCTTCGCCGACCTTCGGGGTGGTGCCCGGGACGATATGCCAGGTCTTATCGCCGATCTCGGTGAACTCCCCGCCGGCGGGCAGCTGCCCGGTGGGCAGGCTGGCGTCGAACTCGGTCAACCCGCGCGGCGGGGCGCCGATGATGCTGGTGCCCGCTGAGCCGATGGTCGGCGGGCCGGTCACCACGTCCTCAGCGACCTGCACCGTCGTTCCGGTGAAGGTTTGGTAGAGCACCACGGCGGTGAGCACCACTAGTACCGGCAGCGCGTAGGCCCGCCAGCCGTAGGTGGATAGAAAGCGGCCCAGCCAGCTCTGCTTGCGGGCCTGGCGGTGTTCGTCGCGGTTGGATCGCAGGCGACCGGAGTCCTCGGCCATGGGGTCGCGAAGGGCGCGCAGCGGCTCGTTCCACTGGCTGTGCAGCACCGGCACGCGACCGCCCCCGGGGCGCCCCGACTCATTGGTCACCGCCCTAGGATGGCATAACTCGTTATTTTCACCGACAACGACAGCCCGAGAGGTCCCCGTTGAGCAACGTCACCGACGCGGCCGCGGGTAGGCGCACCCGGCGCGGGCGGCTGCCCCGGGGCGAGCGCCGCGACCAGCTGCTGGTGATCGCCAGCGAGGTGTTCGTCGACCACGGCTATCACGCGGCCGGGATGGACGAGATCGCTGAGCGGGCCGGGGTCAGCAAGCCGGTGCTCTATCAGCACTTCTCCAGCAAGCTGGACCTCTATCTGGCGGTGTTGGCCCAGCACGTCGACATCCTGGTGGCCGGGGTCCGTCAGGCGCTGCGCACCACCACCGATAACCGGCAGCGGCTGCGGGCGTCGGTCGGGGCGTTCTTCGACTTCATCGAGGACGACAGCCAGGGTTACCGGCTGATCTTCCAGAACGACTTCGCCACCGAGCCGCAGGTCGCCGCCCAGCTGACGATGGCCACCGAGGCCTGCACGGATGCGGTGTTCGACCTGATCAGCCGGGATTCCGGGCTGGATCCGCACCGCGCCCGGCTGATCGCGGTGGGCCTGGTGGGGATCAGCGTGGACTGCGCCCGCTACTGGCTGGACGCCGAGCGGCCGATCTCCAAGGAGGACGCGGTCGAGGGCACCGTGCAGTTCGCCTGGGGCGGGCTGTCACATGTGCCGCTGACCCGCG
>CAYPTG010000278.1:0-3416 GCA_964413455.1 uncultured Mycobacterium sp.
TTGGACAGTGCGTCGTCGCGCAGTTGCGCACGGGGATGCCCTTTGGCCAGGTCCGCGGCGTGCGCGGCGATCTTGTAAGCGATGACACCGTCCTTGACGTCCTGTCGATTCGGCAGCCCGAGGTGTTCCTTCGGGGTGACGTAGCAGAGCATCGCGGTGCCCGCCTGGGCGATGATGGCGGCGCCGATCGCCGAGGTGATGTGGTCGTAGGCGGGTGCAATGTCGGTGGCCAGCGGGCCCAGCGTGTAGAACGGTGCCTCTTCGCAGAGCTCTTCTTCGAGGCGCACGTTCTCGACGATCTTGTGCATCGGCACGTGACCGGGGCCTTCGATCATCACTTGCACGCCATGGCTTTTCGCGATCTTGGTGAGCTCACCGAGCGTGCGAAGTTCGGCAAACTGGGCCTCGTCGTTGGCATCGGCGATCGATCCGGGCCGCAACCCGTCGCCCAGCGAGAACGTCACGTCGTAGCGGGCGAGGATTCCGCAAAGCTCCTCGAAATGCGTGTACAGGAATGATTCGGTGTGATGCGCCAGGCACCAGGCCGCCATGATCGACCCGCCGCGGGACACGATGCCGGTGACTCGGTCGACCGTCAACGGGATGTAGCGCAGCAGCACCCCGGCATGCACCGTCATATAGTCGACGCCCTGCTCGCACTGCTCAATCACGGTGTCGCGGTACACCTCCCAGGTCAGCGCGGTCGGGTCGCCCCCCACCTTCTCCAGTGCCTGGTAGAGCGGCACCGTGCCGACCGGGACCGGGGAGTTACGCAGAATCCATTCCCGGGTGGCATGGATGTCGCGGCCGGTGGACAGATCCATGATGGTGTCGGCCCCCCATCGGGTCGCCCACACCATCTTCTCGACCTCTTCGGCGATCGATGACGTGACGGCCGAATTGCCGATATTGGCGTTCACCTTCACCCCGAACGCCTTGCCGATGATCATCGGTTCGCTTTCCGGGTGACGGTGGTTGGCTGGGATCACCGCCCGGCCCCGCGCCACCTCATCACGCACCAGTTCGGCGGGCACACCCTCGCGCTCGGCGATGAACGCCATCTCGGCGGTGATTTCCCCGGCCCGAGCCCGCTGCAGCTGGGTGCCGCGGTCGCTGACCACTCCGGCCCGCGGGGGCAGGCCGGCGGCTAGATCGATCACCGCAGACGGGTCGGTGTAGGGACCCGAGGTGTCGTACAGGTCCAGGTGGTCGCCGTCGCTTAGCTGGACCCGGCGCGACGGCACCCGGCCGCCGTCCGGCAACTCCCGATAGACCTTCGTGCTGCCGGTAATGGGGCCGGTGGTGACAGAGACAGGGGTGACAACAGGATTCATTCCAATACTCCCTACGCCGGCATTACCCGGTCAGGTTCATCCGGTCGACGGCGCGTTAGCCGTCCTCTCAGCGCCTTGGCGTGCGCTCCCGTGGGTGGACAGGTTCCAACGTAGCAGGGCCGCCTGCTGGTTTTGATGCTCGGCTCCTCAGCGCGCCGAGCGGCCCGCATCGTCGCCTGCTTGTCCTGATGCTCGGCTCCTCAGCGGCTCGCTGCGCTGCGCCGCATCGTCGCCTTCGCCACAAAGGGCGAACCGGCCGTCGGCGGTCTGCTCGACCAGCCCGTCGACCAACAGCGAGTCCAGCGCACGGTCCCGCTGAGCGACGTCGGACAACCACACGACATCCAGCCGAGCCCGCTCCACCGGCCCAGAGCCGGCCCGCAGCACGTCGAGCAGCTTCCCGCGAACCTGACGATCGGTCCCGGCGTAGCGCTGAACCGGGCGGGCCGGCCCGTCACCGGCCGGATACCCGGCGGCCCGCCAGGCACACACACTCAGCGGGCATATGCCGCACTTCGGCGACCGCGCCGTACACACCGTGGCGCCCAACTCCATCAGCGCCGCTGAAAACACCGGAGCCGAGGCGTCGTCCGGCAGCAGCGCCTCGACATCGGCGTGATCCCGCACCGCCGACGCACCCGCCGCCTCCGCTCGGCCGTGCACCGCGCGGGCCACCACTCGGCGAACATTGGTGTCCACCACCGGAACTCGTTTGCCATAGGCGAAGCAGGCCACCGCGCGTGCGGTGTAGGCGCCGATCCCGGGCAGCCCCAGCAAGGTGTCCACATCGTCGGGAACCACATCGTCATGCTCGGCGGCAATCACCGTGGCGCACTCGTGCAACCGCTTGGCCCGCCGCGGGTAGCCCAGCTTGCCCCAGGCCCGCAGCACATCGGCCGACCCGGCCGCCGCCGTCGCTGAAGGTGTCGGCCAGCGGCTCACCCAGTCCACCCAGATCGGCTGCACCCGGGCCACCGGCGTCTGCTGCAACATGAACTCGCTGACCAGGATCTGCCAGGCGCTCACCCCGGGAGCCCGCCAGGGCGGATCCCGTCCGGCCTTCCGATACCACCCGAGCAGCTCCGCGGCGGGGATGTTCATCGTGGGCTCACCTCGGTAACGTCACCCGTCGCCCGTCGTACCGCCCAATTCGACGAAATGGCGTATTTCACTCGCAATACCGCGCCCATTTGTCGGTTTGGGCGGCAGGGCACAATATCCACCATGCCGAACACCAGCCCTGCCAAAGCGTGGATGGCACTCAAGGAGGGTAACGAGCGGTTCGTCGCCGGTCGCCCGGAGCATCCCAGCCAGAGCATCGAGCATCGGGCCAGCCTTGCCGCCGTCCAACGCCCGACGGCCGTGGTGTTCGGTTGCGCCGACAGCCGGGTGGCCGCCGAGATCATCTTCGACCAAGGTCTCGGCGACATGTTCGTGGTCCGCACTGCGGGACACGTCATCGACGGGGCGGTGCTCGGGTCGATCGAGTACGCCGTGACCGTTCTGAAGGTGCCGTTGATCGTGGTCCTCGGGCATGACAGCTGCGGGGCCGTCCAGGCGACGTTGTCGGCACTGGACGAGGGAGCGCTGCCTGATGGCTACGTCAGGGATGTCGTCGAGCGGGTTATGCCATCGATCCTGTTGGGTCGCCGCGACGGCCTCCAACGCGTCGACGAGTTCGAGGCCAGGCATGTCACTGAGACCGGCAGTCAGCTGCTGAGCAGGTCGACAGCCATCTCCGAGGGGGTACGTTCGGGCGACCTGGCAATCGTCGGCCTGACCTATCACCTGGCTGACGGGAAGGCCGTCCTGCGCGATCACATAGGCGACATCGGCGAAGGCTAGGCGCCGCACTCTGCTCTTCGCGCAAGTGCTCATCGTGCGACACGCCGGGCGACGTCGGACAAGGTGGCATGACGTGCCCTTACCGTGATGTTGTGCTGGATCTAGAACCGCATGGCCCGCTGCCCACCCAGATCTACTGGCGACGCAGGGCGCTGGCGCTCGGTATCGCCGTGCTTGTCATCGGTGTGATCGCCGCGATTGTCGCGGTTGTCGTGATGAACAGCACGAGTTCGGAGC
>CAYPTG010000279.1:0-3388 GCA_964413455.1 uncultured Mycobacterium sp.
CCGGCTTCTTCGCCGTTGCGGGCGGCAGCAGGAACTTGACGACATCGTCGAGCGACAGCGGTGAGGGTCGCGACGTCGCACCCACGAAGCCCGTCACGCCGGGGGTGTTGCGCACCGCACCCCACGACTCGTCGTTGAGCTCCATGCGAACCAGAATGTAGCCGGGCAGCACCTTGCGGTTGACCTGCTTGCGCTGGCCATTCTTGATCTCGGTGACCTCTTCGGTCGGCACCTCGACCTGGAAGATGTAGTCGCCGACGTCGAGGTTCTGCACGCGGGTCTCGAGGTTGGCCTTCACCTTGTTCTCGTAGCCGGCGTAGGAATGGATGACGTACCACTCGCCGGGCTGCAGCCGCAGCTCTTTCTTCAGCGTGACGGCCGGGTCTTCATCCTCTGGCTCGGCCGATTCGGCAACCTCGGCCGATTCAGCAACCTCGGTAGAGGCGGCATCCTCTTCGGTGCTCAGAGCCTCCGAGACACCCTCGGTCTCAGCTCCGTCGACCTCGATGGTGTCGACGGAGTCACCCGAAGGCCTTTCGCCGTCGAAGCTAGTCACGTGTAGTCCTCTCTGAATTTCACTGTCAGTGCTCGCCCACCCACCCGGATCAGCCGAACACCATCATCACGAGCCTGCCCACCCCGAGGTCGGTAAACCCGATCAACGCCACCATGAACACGAGGAAGAGCAGCACCACAGTGGTGTAGGTGACCATCTGCTTGCGGTTCGGCCAGATGACCTTTCGCAGCTCACTGATGACTTCCTGCAGGTAGTTCCAGACGAACGCGAACGGGTTGCGCGAGGGGCCGTCCTTGCGTTTGCGGGCGGTCTTCTTGGGTCCGCCGCCGTTCTTGTCGCCGTCGTCGCCGCTGCCAGAACTCTCGGTATCGGGCGCGTCGTCGTCTCCGCCGGTGTCGGTGACCGCGCCGCGCCGCGACCGCTTGCCCGTGGGCCGCAGCGGGCGTGTCACGACCGCGGTCTGGCCGCCGGTGTCACTGCTGTCCTTGCTGTCAGTGTCGGCGCCAGTGTCTGCGGAGCCGGCACCTTCGCGCTCGTCGCTCACCGCGTACCTTTCTCTTTCTGATCGGCTGTCTCGTGTGGTTCACCTTCCAGTGTCCACGCTTGTCGAGTATTCAGTTGCAGGGGCGACAGGACTTGAACCTGCAACCTGCGGTTTTGGAGACCGCTGCTCTGCCAGTTGAGCTACGCCCCTCGGTCACTACCGACGTGTGAGTGTAGTGCGCCGGGGCTCACAGTTGCTAATCGTGAGCGACGGGCTTGCGCAGCACCTGACCGGTTTCCGGATCCCAGCCGGCCGAGATCGAGTTGTCGCCCTCATGCCCCATCAGCGTGGTGTAAGACACCATCACCACTTCGCCGGTGGTCTCGTCGGTGAGCACGTTGCGCGAGGTGACGATGTCGGCGCCGAACCGTTCGTCCACCGAGTCGATGTACATGGTGGCGCGCACCACGTCACCCTCCACGATCGGCCGGTGGAATTGGAACTTCTGATCCACCTGGATGATCTGCAGGGTTTCGAAGCCCACGTCGACGTGCTGGAAGAAATGCCGCTGGGTCATCACCGCCAGAATCGACAGGAACGTCAGCGGCGCGACCAGGCCGTCATAACCCATTTCACGGGCGGCGTCCACGTCGTAGCTGACCGGGTCGGTCACCTTGACGGACCTGGCGTACTGGCGGATCTGCTCGCGGCTCACGACGTAAGCGTCCGGGTATTCCCAGACCATGCCGCGGATATCGGTTTTGAGCGCCATGGCTACGCCAGCTTCGCGATTGCCACGGCGCGGCCGAAGATCTTCTTCCCGTTGTGGGTGGCGACGATCGCGATGGTCGCGGTCTTGTTCTCCTCGTCCACCGACTTCACCCGGCCGTTGAACACGACGTCGGCGCCGTTGCCGTCGTTGGGCACCGGCACGATCGAAGTGAAGCGGACGTTGTATTCGCTGACCGCACCCGGGTCACCGATCCACGACGACACGTAACCACCGCCCAGGCCCATGGTGAGCATGCCGTGGGCGATCGCGGTGTCCAGACCGACCTGCTTGGCGATCTCGTCGTCCCAGTGGATCGGGTTGAGGTCACCGGACACCCCGGCGTAGTTCACCAGGTCGGCCCGGCTCAGGTTGATCGTCTTCTCGGGCAGCTCGTCGCCGACCTTGATCGAACTGAACTCACGCAGGGCCATTTAGCGCGACTCTTTGTGGGCCTGATGCGTGCCGCAGTTCGGGCAGAACTTCTTCAGCTCCAACCGGTCTGGATCATTGCGGCGGTTCTTCTTGGTGATGTAGTTACGGTGCTTGCACACCTCGCAGGCCAAGGTGATCTTGGGCCGCACATCGGTACTTGACGCCACGTCAACTGCTCTCTTTCACACTCTGCGTTTACTGCGCGTAGCGGTGGGGGGGCTCGATCCCCCGACCTCACGATTATGAGTCGTGCGCTCTAACCAGCTGAGCTACACCGCCATGTCGGAGTCGCCGCCGAGACGGCGCCCACCGAGCCCCCTAACGGAATCGAACCGTTGACCTTTTCCTTACCATGGAAACGCTCTACCGACTGAGCTAAGGGGGCCTGACCCGCGCCGCGGGCCAGGAGAGAGGGTACCGCCTGTGGCTGGGTGGGGCCAAATACGGTCGGGCTGCCATAATTCCGGGTTGGATAGCCGTTTTCGACGACACGAATACTCAGGAGCCCGGCCCTGCACATCCTCTTCGTCTGCACCGGAAACATCTGCCGCTCGCCCACTGCCGAACGGCTAGCCGCCGCCTACGCCGCCGAAGCCGGGATCTCCGACTTCACCGCGTCCAGCGCCGGCACCCGGGCGGTAATCGGCCACCCGGTGCATTCTGAGGCGGCGCGGGTGCTGGAAACCCTGGGCGGTGACCCGGCCGGCTTCGCGGCGCGCCAACTCACCGCCCGGATCGCCGGGGACGCCGATCTGGTGGTGGCGATGACCCGGGCGCACCGGGACGCGGTTCTGGAGCTTGCCCCGCGTCAACTGCGCCGGGCCTTCACGCTGACCGAGGTCGCCGCGCTCTGCGAACTCGGTGCCCAGGCCGTGCCGGAGCTGGCCGCCCTGCGCCCGCAGTTACGCCCCGACGATGTTGCTGACATTCCCGACCCGATCGGCCAGGACCCGGGGGTGTTCGACGCCGTCGGGGCGCAGATCGCGGAGTTGTTGGGGCCGGTGGTGCGGCTTTGCGCCGGCGACCAAGAGAAAGGTGAGATCCATGGCAGCCGATGACCGCCTTTACTTCCGCCAGCTGCTCGCCGGCCGGGATTTCGCCGCCGACGACGTGATCGCCCAGCAGATGCGTAACTTCGCCTACCTGATCGGGGACCGGCAGACCGGCCAGGCGGTCGTCGTCG
>CAYPTG010000280.1:0-3358 GCA_964413455.1 uncultured Mycobacterium sp.
TGGGCTGCGGCCAGGTCGGTGTGCAGCCGGGCGCCGGTGGCGCCCGGGGCGATACGCACGGTCAGCATGCCGGGCAGCGTGACGCTGGCCGGCATGCTGACCGGGCGGGCCAAGGTCTGCCCGGCGGCCAGGGTGAGCGGTTCGCCGTCGACGGTGAGGTCAAGATCTGTGGCCGCGGTGAACTCCACTGCACCGGCGTCGGCCGCCAGTTGGGCTTCCAGGCGCTCAACCAGGGCGCAGCTCTGCTCGATGTCGGCAAGCACCTGTTCGGTGAGGGCGATGTCAGCCAGCTGCCCGGAGAGCCGCTCGACCTCACGCTCGGCCGTCTCGATGCGCGCCAGCCGGTCGGCCAGCCGCCGAGTCTGCTCGCGGGCCAGGCACGCCCGCTCCGCAGCTCGGGCCACCTCCAAGCGTCGGCCCGCGGCCTGCGCCAGGCCTTCCGCGGCTTCGGCGGCCTGGGCCGCGGCCTGCGCCGCCTCCTGCCGCTGCACCTGGGCCTGCTGGACGGCGGTCAGGTCAGCGTGCAGGGCATCGACGGCGGCGCTGCGGCGATGGGTACCGGCGATCAGCTCCCGGCGCCGGGCGTGGTCCTGCCCGGACTTGGCGGCGGTGGCGGTCGCCGCGTCGGCGACCAGACCGGCTTGGCGCAGCTGCTCGGCCAGCTCGTCGGCAGCCTGCTGCGCGGCCCGCGCGTCGGTCAACCGAGCCTGCGCCGCGACCCGCGCCGCGTCCAGGCCGGGCAGCGCGGCGGTCAGTTCCTGGTGCCGGGCCACCCGCTCATCGACCTCGTCGAGCGCGGCCGTGCACTCGGCCACCCGCGCCTCGGCGGCGCCGACCCGGTCCCGAGCGGCTTTGAAGTCCTTGGTGGGGCGTCCGCCATTGGTGAAGTACTTGAGGTATTCGGCCTCGATGCGGTCGATGAGCAGCGGGTCGGTGCCGGCCGGCGCCCCGGCACTGTCACCGGCCGCGGCGTCCAGCGCCCGGGACAGCGCGTCGCATCCGGACAGGTCGACGGTGTCGGTGGCGGCTGCCTGCAGCACCCGCTGGGCTTCCCACAGCTTGACGTCCAGGGTTTCGGCCAGCATCGCCTCGACCCGTTCGTGGGCCTGGTCGCCGGTGAGCTGTTCGCGGCGCGGCTCGATAACGTCGAGTTCGGTGAGCTGCTTGCGGTGGAATCGCTTGCGGTAGACGAAGCGGTAGTCGCCGGTGCTGATCTCGGCTTCAACCAGCGCGCCGACGTCGGCGTGGGTGGGCTTGACGGCCTTGACGTCGCGGTGGTTGGAGCGGTCCTTGTAGGTGAGCAGCAGCCCGAGTGCTTCCAGCATCGACGACTTGCCGATCTCGTTGGGGCCGCACACCACCACCACGCCGCGGTCCGGGAAGCTGATCTCCCGCTGCGCGACACCACGAAAGTTATTGAGCCGCAGCCGATGCAGGATCATGCCGCACCGGATTCCTGTAGCCGCAGCAACAGCGCCAGCGCACCGCGGGCGGCCTCGGCGTCGGCCCCGTCGGAGCGGGCGGTGTCCTTGAGTTCGGCCAGCGCGTCGGCGGCGAACCCGCCCACACCGAGGTCGTCGAACTCGTCGTCGGCCGGCTGCACTACCAGGTGGGTGTGCCGCTCCCAGGTGCTCAGCCCGGCGAACAGCCTGGCGTGTTTGTCCAGGCAGGCGTCCAGCGCGGCCCGATCGGTGACCGACAGGGTGCCCACCAGCGCCAGCTGCACCACGGTGCGGTCCTTGTCCGGCAGCTGGTCGAGGTTGACGTCCAGATCGGCGATGTCGCGGCTGCCGGCCAGCTCCCGGTTCAGCGTGAGGAACCGCCAGGCGCCCACCCGGCGGGAATCGACGCTCACCGGATGCGCCGGATCGTCCAGGTCGACGTCGACCAGCAGCACATGACCTGAGTCCGGCTCGCGGTGGTCATAGTTGGTGACCTCCGGGGCACCGGAGTACCAGACCCGCCCGCTATCCCCGACCGCGGTGCGAGAGTGCTTGTCTCCCAACGCCACATAGTGCAGCGCGCGGCGGTCCAGCGCCTCGGTCAGCCCGGCCATCCGGATCCGGGCCGGGTTGTCCCGGTCCGGGTCGAGCACGTCGACCGCACCGTGAGCCACCAGAATCCGCGCCGTGCCGTCGGCGTCCAGGCTGGCCGTCACCTCGGCGGTGAGATCGACGGTGGGACGTTTGGAATGCCACGGTGCCGCGACGATCTGCACCCCGGGACGCACCTCCCACACCCCGGCCCGGTCGAGCACGGTGACGTTGTCCGGGCACTCCCGGGCGAACAGCACGCTGGTGTACACCGAGGAGGCGTCCAGCGGGTCGTGGTTGCCGGGCAGCAGATAGACCGGCACCTCGATGGCGCGGATGGCCTCCAGCGACTGGCTGATTACCCGGGGTGCCAACTGGTTGGCGTCGAAAACGTCACCGGCGACCACGACGAACTCCGCGCCGGTCTCCCGGGCCAGCGCACCGAGCGCGGCGACGGCGTCCCGGCGGGCCGCCGAGTAGCGGGCTTGGGCGTCGGGATCGAGAAAGTGCCGGGTCATGCCCAGCTGCCAGTCCGCGGTGTGCAGGAACTTCACCGCACCGCTCCTTTCGACTGTTGAGGTGTCGGTTGGCGCGAGTGTAGGGGCGGGCTCCGACAACTTCGGGGACGCGGATCGGCATGTGCGCTGGGGCGTGATTTTCCCCAACTCCTCCCTCGGGACATTCGTCCCGCATCGTCGTCGGGCTAACCTGGGGCGGGTGAGGACATTGGTGCTGATGCGACACGCAAAATCGGATTACCCGGCCGGTGTGGCCGACCATGAGCGGCCATTGGCGCCCCGCGGCGAGCGGGAGGCCGCCCTGGCCGGTGACTGGCTGCGCGCCGAGCTACCCGGTATCGACGCGGTGCTGTGTTCCTCGGCGGTGCGGACTCGTCAGACGCTGGCCCGCACCGGCGTCGACGCGCCGGCCAATTACCTCGATGAGCTGTACGGCGCGGCACCAGGAACCATGATCGGCGCCATTAACCGGGTGCCCGATGAGGTGTCAGTGCTGCTGGTGGTCGGCCACGAGCCGACGGTCAGTCAGGTCGCCCTCGGGCTGGCCGGCCCCGGTGGTGACCGCGACGCCGCCGATCAGGTGGCGGCGAAGTTCTCCACCTCGGGGATCGCGGTACTCGACGTGCCCGGCCGGTGGGCGGAGTTGGAGCTTGAGGGCGCCCGGCTGCAGACGTTCCGCGTGCCGCGGTAGTCGAGTCGACGATGCCGCCGTGGCACGCGGCGGAGGAGGAGCGAGACAATTCAGGGGTAGTTGCGAGGCGCGTCGCCCGCTGACGCCCAACTCGACGAAATGTCGCATTCCACTCG
>CAYPTG010000281.1:0-3355 GCA_964413455.1 uncultured Mycobacterium sp.
GAAGCCGGGCATCAGCCGCGGGTGCGGGTAGGACGGGATCCCGCCGCCGGGGTGGCTGTGCTCCTGGCGGAACCCGTCGAGTTTGTCCGCGCTCAGCCGTCCCTCCAGGAACGCCCTGGCGTAGATGCCGGGGGAGGCGTGGCCCTGGATGAACACCTGGTCGCCGCCGCCGGGATGGGACTTGCCGCGGAAGAAGTGGTTGAAGCCCACCTCGTAGAGCGACGCCGAGGAGGCGTAGGTAGAGATGTGCCCGCCCACCCCGACGCCGGGGCGCTGGGCGCGGTGCACCATGATCGCCGCGTTCCAGCGGATCCACGCCCGGTACCGGCGTTCCACGTCCTCGTCGCCGGGAAACCACGGCTCCATTTCGGTGGGGATGGTGTTGACGTAGTCGGTCGAGGTCAGAGCCGGCAGCGCCACTCGCTGCTCGCCGGCGCGCTCTAACAGCCGCAACATCAGGTAGCGGGCACGGGCCGGGCCGGACCGGCTCAGCAGATCGTCGAAGGACTCCAGCCACTCGGCGGTCTCCTCGGCGTCGATATCCGGCAGATAGGACGCCACCCCCTCGCGGATGACCCGGACCCGGTCCGGCTCGTTCGGGCTGCCGGAACTCGGCGTCCGTCCATCACGCGCGAACTGGGTCACTTCCGCTCCTCGGGGCCGGTGCAGTGCGGGGGGTGGTCGGTACCAGTGGGGTACCTGTCGTTACCTGACCTGTCATATGGTGCCGCACTCGCGTCGTGCGCGGCGCGGACTGCGCGAGAGCGACCGAGGATATTCCGGCGGCGCGCCAATGGGCAGGGAGAACCGGTAACGTCTGCACCCGTGCTGAGCCGAAACCGAGACCGGGTGCGCATTGCCGGGCTGTGTGCCGCCGCTGCCGCGGCGGTGCTGATGGCGGTGGCGTCGTGCACCACGGTCACCGGTGGTGATGCCAGCGTCAACGCCGAGGAGGCGCCGGCCTACCGCACCTCAATGTCGCTGTCGTCATCGCAGTCGGCGGCCAGCTCCAGTGCCCGGGAGTCCGAACGGCAAGCCGCGATGACCACGAAGGCGGTCCAAAGCACCTGCGAGACGCTGGCGACCAGCAGTGCCGAGGCCATCGACACGGTGAACGCCTACGTCGGCGCCTACAACGACGAAGGCGGCGACGTCGCCGCCACCGCGGGACCGGCCGTCGACGCGCTGAAACGCAGCGCCGATGCGGTGGCGCACAGCATCACCGACATTGTTCCCGCCGAGGTCAAGAAGGCGCTCACGGCCTGGGTCGACGGCGCGCGGGCCGCCGCCGACGCGATCAGCGGCAACGCCGGGGCCTCGGAGTTCAATCAGCGCGTCGACGCGCTCAACGAAGCCCGCACCAATGCCCTGCGACTCTGCGATGACGGCTACTGAAAACCGACCGTGGGGACATATAACCGGCTAAGACGTGCGACTATTAGCGCACGACAGCCGGCGAAAGGTAAAGGAGGTTCCCACGGTGGTCGCCGCGGGTGACAGCGGGCCCAGTTACGCCCAGAGGCTGGGGATTCACAACGATCAGATCGTCCAGGAGTTGGGCTGGGACGAGGACACCGACGACGATATCCGGGCCGACGTCGAGGACGCCTGCGGCAGCGAACTTCTCGACGAGGACGCCGACGAGGTCATCGACGTGGTGTTGATGTGGTGGCGCGACGGTGACGGCGACCTGGTGGATGGGCTGATGGACGCCATCGCCCCGCTGGCCGACGACGGCGTCATCTGGGTGCTGACACCTAAGACCGGCAAGCCGGGGCATGTGCAGCCCGCCGACATCGCCGAAGCCGCACCCACCGCCGGGCTGATGCAGACCTCGTCGGCCAATCTGGGCGACTGGATCGGCAGCCGGCTGGTGCAACCGAAATCCAAAGCAGCAGGGAGACATTCATGACAGTCGCAGTCGGCGCGCAGGCACCGGACTTCACCCTCAAGGACCAGGACGGCCAGTCGGTCAGCCTGGCCGACTTCCGCGGCAAGAAGAACGTGCTGCTGGTGTTCTTCCCGCTGGCCTTCACCGGCATCTGCCAGGGTGAGCTCGACGAGGTGCGCGACAACCTGCCGGCCTACGACAACGACGACACCGCCACGCTGGCCATCTCGGTCGGCCCGCCGCCCACCCACAAGATCTGGGCCACCGAGAGCGGGTTCACCTTCCCGGTGCTGTCCGACTTCTGGCCGCACGGCGAGGTGGCGCAGGCCTACGGGGTGTTCAACGACGACGCCGGTTTCGCCAACCGCGGCACCTTCGTCATCGACCGCTCCGGTGTGGTGCGGTTCGCCGAGTGCAAACAGCCCGGCGAGGCCCGCGACCAGAAGGTGTGGACCGACGCGCTGGGCGCGTTGACCGCCTAAGACGGATTTCCCAACCCGCGCGAACCCCGGGTAACCTGCCCGGGCACGGGCGTGTAGCTCAGTGGTAGAGCTCTGGTTTTACACACCAGCGGTCGGGGGTTCGAAACCCTCCGCGCCCACCAATGCTGTTGCAGTTCAGCACGGTTTCAAGTGTGACGACATCGGCCAGACCAGTCCGTGGCCGGACCCAAGTTGCCAAAGGGTGTGCCGCAGCCGTGCCCGTCATGCTGCGAGGGTTCGCCAGCGTCAATTGCCCGCGGCGTCCGTTCCTGGGAATACGAAGCCGCTGAAATCTGGGGTTCGGTTGGGCTGTATCGCGTAACGAAAATCGACTAGATCCTCGCGATTCAGTGGTCCGGTACGCGTGTAGAGCTTGTCGATATACACCAGCGCCCAAAACCCGTTGCGATTGTGGAGGACGAACGCATCGCCGACGCTCGCATACACGACGCGGTTACTTGTGTCGAACTGAGACACGTCCTCCAGCAGTTTGGTCCGTTCCCGCGCTCTGCTGATGACAGCAACGTGGGCGATATCGCCCGGATCGCGGTATGCGCGGACCTGGGTGCGAAGCCAGTCGATATTCAGCGTGAACTGCGAGTCACCGGACCCGATCTTGTAATGGCCGCTGTTCTGTGAAGCGACAAATTCGACGTCAGCGTTGAACGCAGGATTGTGCCAGCGGCCAGGTGAGTTTCTGATAGCCAGCGTCGCCTCCACGGCCGTGCATCCTTCGAACGGGTTTGGACCAAGTGGCGGTACGGCGTCGACAGCCACGCCGTGAATGTCGCGGAGAAGCCGCTCGTATGCGGACTCTTCAAGGCTGGGATCCCGAAAGTCCTCCCATAGTCGACCGCTGAGAAATGCAGGTAGGTCCGGCGGGTTCTTCGGGTTGTTTCGAATGATCGGGATGACGGCGTCGGAATCCAATTCGTCGTAGAGTCGGGCCGACAGCATCTGTGCTTCGGCCCCGGCCCCGCCG
>CAYPTG010000282.1:0-3351 GCA_964413455.1 uncultured Mycobacterium sp.
GCCGGTGCTGCTCTGCAATGGCGCGGTCGGCATCGCCGAAGGGTGGGCCACCAAGGTGCCCGCCCACAATCCCCGCGAGGTCATGGCCGCCTGCCGGGCGCTGCTGAAGACCCCGAACATGACCGACGACAGACTGCTCAAACTCATTCCGGGCCCCGACTGGGGCTGCGGCGCGACCGTGGTCGGCACGGCGGGCCTGCGCGAGTACATCACCACCGGCCGCGGGCTGCTCACGGTGCGCGGCACGGTATCGGTAGACGGCAAGAACGTCATCGTCACCGAGTTGCCGCCCGGCGTCGCGAGTAACACCGTGCAGGAACGAATCCGGGCGCTCGTCGAATCCGGAGAGATGCCGGGGGTGGCCGACATGTCGGATCTGACCGACCGCCGCAACGGGCTCCGCATCGTGGTGACCGCCAAACGCGGCCACAGCGCCGAGACCATCCGCGACCAGCTGCTCGCCCTGACCCCGCTGGAGTCGACGTTCGCCGCCAGCCTGGTCGCCCTCGACGAGGACCGGGTGCCGCGCTGGTGGACGGTGCGCGAACTGATCGCCGCATTTCTGCACCTGCGCGATTCGGTGGTGTTGCGCCGCAGCGAGTATCGACTGGAGAAGGTCACCGCGCGGCGCCATCTGGTGGCCGGGTTGATGCTCATCCACCTCGACATTGACACTGCCGTCGCGATCATTCGGAGCTCCGACACCGTCGACGAGGCCCGCCAGGGACTGCAAGACCGGTTTGCGATCGACACCGAACAAGCCGATTACGTTCTGGCGCTGCAACTGCGGCGGCTGACGAAGCTCGATGTCATCGAGCTGCAAGCCGAAGCGGAGAAGCTGGACGCCGAATTCGCCGCGCTCACCGAATTAGTGTCGAATCCCGATGCGCGCCGGACTGTCATCGACAAGGAGCTCAAAGAGACCGCGAAGCTGTTCGCGGGCGACGAGTTCGATCGCCGCACCGTGCTGGACGTCGATGCCACACCGGTGACGTCCAAAGCCGACGAAGACGGCCCGCGCGAACGCAAGGTCAACTCGTCGTGGCGCCTCGATGACCGCGGTGTGCTCTCCGACAGTCGTGGCGACCTGCTCACCTCCGGCCTGGGTTGGGCCGTGTGGACCGACGGTCGCGTCAAGTTCACCACCGGCAACGGCCTTCCCTACAAGATCCGGGACATGCCGGTCGCTCCGGACATCACCGGGCTGCTGCAGTCCGGGGTGCTGGCGCCGGGCTCCCATCTGGCGTTGGTGACGCGGCGGGGGAAGGTGCTGCGCATCGACCCCACCGCAGTCAATCCGCAGGGCGCGGCGGGCAATGGTGTGGCGGGCGTGAAACTGGGCGGAGACGGCGACGAGGTGATCGCAGCCTTACCCCTGACGTGCGGGAACGGTGAGGCCATTCTGTCGATATCCGAAAAGGGCTGGAAGGTCACCGAGGTCGCGGACATCCCGGTGAAGGGCCGCGGTGGCGCAGGTGTTGGCTTCCATCCATTCGTGGGCGGTGAAGCAGCGCTGCTGGCAGCCACGGTCTCGGTGACCGGATATGTGCGCGGCAAGAGGGCGGTGCGCGCCGAGAAGCGTGCGAAGGCTTCGGTCAAGGGCTCCGGTGCGGACGTCACGCCTGCCGGGTAGCCGTCAGCCTGGTCAGCCCGCTCGGCGTGGCCACAGCCTTCACAGGTGTCACTTTGTTAACATCGCGCAATGCCGGATCCGCCGTGGACGATCAGTCGGCTGCGCTCACGCCCGATTTCCCGGCGTGACGCATTGCGCTACGCCACTGCAGTGTCAGCGGTGGCCGGGTTCGGCGCCGCCGGTATCACCGCACCTTCGGCCTCGGCCGCGGCTCCCACCCTGATCGACTTCGCCATGCGCCAGATCCCCGCCCAGGACATCCGGGCCGCCGGGCACGCCGGGGTGATCAACTACGTATCGACCTCAAGGCCCGGGTCGTCCTTCGGCGCAAAGCCGATCACACTGCCGTACGCCAAGTCGCTGACTGCAGCCGGCTTGGTGATCGTCAGCAATTTCCAATACGGAAAACCGGGCGGCACCGCTCCTTCGGACTTCACCCGCGGATACGCCGGCGGCGTCGCCGACGCCAAGACCGCCTGGCACCTGCACACCGCGGCAGGCGGCGGACGCACCGCACCGATCTATTTCAGCGTCGATGACGACATCGACCGCAACACCTGGAACACCGTTGCCCTGCCTTGGTTTCGCGGGATCAACTCGGTGATCGGCGTAATGCGCACCGGGATCTACGCCGGTGTCAATCCATGCCAGTGGGCCGCCGCCGACGGCGTCATCGGCAGGTCGGGGTCGCCCGGCAAGGTGTGGGCATGG
The DNA here is from genome assembly GCA_964413455.1 of uncultured Mycobacterium sp. Lineage (GTDB taxonomy): Bacteria > Actinomycetota > Actinomycetes > Mycobacteriales > Mycobacteriaceae > Mycobacterium. Next base: position 2,345 of record CAYPTG010000282.1, read on the forward strand.
CAGACCCGGTCGTGGTCCAAGGGCCAGATCTACCCCGGCGCAGTGCTCTACCAACGCATCATCGACACGCCATCGAATCCGGGACCGATTGTCGGAGGCGTCCGCGTCGACGTCAACGACGTGCTGGCCCAGGATTGCGGCCAGTGGAACCTGCATCCGTGACGAAATGACGATCACGGGCCCATGATGGCAAGCCCCCACGTGAGATAGCCATGCCACACGCTGGCGATTCGCCCACCCTGGACCGCTGGTTTCGGATCCGAGATCGGGCCGCCGCCTGCCCGGATGGTCTCAACGGTCGCATCCAGATCGGTGGACCAGAGCGCAAGCCCGATCAGCGCCGGCTGCGCACCGGCGGCAACCACCTCGATGAAAGCCTCGCCCACGCGGAAAAACGCCATCTCTGGCCCCCCTGGTCCGCGCGGGTGAAAGCGTCGCCGCGGTTCAATACCCAGCACCGCGGAGATGGCAGCGATGGCTGCATCCAAGTCGGGCGCCGTATAGACGATGTGATCGACGTGGGTCACCCCGTTGGGGTGCGCTGCGCCGCCGACTGAGGGTCGGCGAACTGTTTTCAGGCCGAGAGCTGTTGGATCAGAACAGATTTCATCGAAACCCCAGCCGCTCTCGCAGGTGAGTGCGCAACTCACCTGGCCGATCTGAACCGTGAGATCATCGACGGCGAATCCGAGCGCCGACCACGCATCCTCGCCGCCTGGGACGCCAAGCCAGGTAAGAGTTGCCACGAAGACTCAAACTAGCCGACCAAGGTAACCGAACAGCAAGCCTGCACCGGATCAGCCCGCTGCGCATCCGGTGATGAACAATTCGGCCGGGATTGTTGCGTCGCTGGGTGCGGTAGTGGCGGTCGGCATCGTTCCGCACACCTTTGTCTTGTTCTGCAGGACCCAGAGTTGACCCTCCTGCTCAAAGACGAAAGAGGTGGACGCGCCGAAGCTCGGGTCGCTGATGTTGGCGAGGATGCCGGTGGTGACCGCCCATCCGTC
>CAYPTG010000283.1:0-3339 GCA_964413455.1 uncultured Mycobacterium sp.
AGCCGATCTCCAACGCCATCGAGTCGATCGAGCCCGCTCCGGTCGGCACCTGGTTGCGGTAGGCGTCGCAGCCCGGACCCTGCGGGTCGGGGACCTTGGTCGAGGTCGGGACCGGGATGCCGGTGTCCGCGGGTGCCGGCTCGGCGGCTTCGGGTGCCGCTTCCGTCGGGGTGGCCTCCGCCGTGGTCGCTTCGGTCGTGGTGGCCTCCGCCGTCGTGGTCGCCGTCGTGGTCGACGTCGTCGTGGAGGGTTCCGGCGTTGGGTCGGCGTAGGCCTGCACGGCTGTCGGGAGGGCGACGGCGATCGCGGCGATGGCCGCGGCTACGCCGAGGGTCTTGCTACGAGTGCTCACGGGGACCTCTCTTGGTTGTCGTCGTGCGGGAATAACCGCAACGCCTTTGGCATCGTAGACGCGCGACGTTTCGTTACCCAAACCTGTCGAGTCGACGATGCCGGCGCTTGCGCCGGAGGAGGAGCGAGACAATCGGACCTGGTCAACCTCGAGACAATTAGCTCAGCAGAAGGGCGGTAGCGCACGATGTCAGGACCTCTGCACGGCCTGCGGGTGGTCGAACTCGCCGGGATCGGCCCCGGCCCGCACGCGGCGATGATCCTCGGCGACCTCGGCGCCGACGTCGTGCGAGTCGAGCGGCCCCGCGCGCTGAGCGACCCCGGCCCCAACGGCGACTTCCTGATGCGCAGCCGCCGCTCGGTGACCGCCGACCTGAAGAACGAGCAGGACCGGCAGCGGGTGCTCGGGCTGATCGCCAAGGCCGACGTCCTCATCGAGGGTTTCCGCCCCGGGGTCACCGAACGCCTCGGCCTGGGGCCCGACGACTGCGCCGCGGTCAACGAGCGGCTGATCTACGCCCGGATGACGGGGTGGGGCCAGACCGGCCCGCGCAGCCAGCGGTCCGGCCACGACATGAACTACATCTCGCTCAACGGCGTGCTGCACGCCATCGGTCGGGCCGGCCAGCGCCCCGTCCCGCCGCTGAACCTGGTCGGCGACTTCGGCGGCGGCTCGATGTTCCTGCTGGTCGGCATCCTCTCCGCGCTCTACGAACGCCAGCACTCCGGTAAGGGCCAGGTGATCGACGCCGCGATGGTGGACGGCTCGGCGGTGCTGGCCCAGATGATCTTTGCCTTCCGGCGCACCGGGCTGTGGAGTGACGTGCGTGGCACCAACATGCTCGACACCGGCGCCCCTTACTACGACGTCTACGAATGCGCTGACGGCCGCTACGTCGCCCTCGCCGCGATCGAGCCGCAGTTCTACGCCGAGCTGCTGACCAAGCTGGATCTGGACCCGGCCACCCTGCCCGGGCAGAACGACGTCGCCACCTGGCCGGCGCTGCGGGAGGTCTTCACCGAGACGTTTAAGGCCCATGACCGCGACCACTGGGCCCGGCTCTTCGCCGACAGCGACGCCTGCGTCACTCCGGTGCTGAGCTTCGCCGAGATCGAGACCGAGGCGCACAACACCGAACGCGACAGTTTCTACCGGGTGGGCGAGGCCGTCTTCCCGATGCCGGCGCCCCGGTTCTCCCGCACCCAGCCGCCGCGGCCCACCCCGCCGCGGGCGCCGGGGCAGGACAACGAGGCCGTCGCGGCCGACTGGGTATAGTCGCCAGCCGTGCGGATCACCGACGCGGTAGCGGTCATCACCGGGGGAGCCTCCGGGCTGGGTCTGGCCACCGCCAAGGCGCTGCTCGACGAGGGCGCCAGGGTTGTCATCCTGGACCTGCCCAGCTCCAAAGGCGCCGAAATCGCCGCCGAACTCGGTGACCGGGTGCGGTTCGCGCCGGCCGACGTCACCGACGAAGACGCCGTCGGCGCGGCGTTCGACCTGGCCGAGACGCTGGGCCCGGTGCGCATCGTGGTGAACTGCGCCGGCACCGGCGACGCCATTCGGGTGCTCGGCAAGGGCGGGGTGTATCCGCTGGAGAAGTTCACCCGGATCGTGAACGTCAACCTGATCGGTACGTTCAACGTGCTGCGGCTGGGTGCCGAGCGGATGGCCAAGACCGAATCGGTCGGCGGAGAGCGCGGCGTCATCATCAACACCGCTTCAGTCGCGGCGTTCGACGGTCAGATCGGTCAGGCCGCGTATTCGGCGTCCAAGGGCGGTGTGGTGGGGATGACGCTGCCGATCGCTCGCGATCTGGCGGACAAGCAGATTCGGGTGATGACGATCGCTCCCGGCCTGTTCGACACCCCGCTGCTGGCCAGTCTGCCGGAGCCGGCCCGAGCTTCACTCGGCGCGCAGGTGCCGCATCCATCGCGGCTGGGCAGCCCGAGTGAGTACGGGGCGCTGGCTGTGCACATCGTGCAGAACCCGATGCTCAACGGCGAGGTGATCCGGCTGGACGGCGCCATCCGCATGGCGCCCCGGTAGTCGGCCTCGGCTCAGGCAACGTCGACGAACTGCTCAGAGGTGTCACCCTCTACGAGCACGTCGCCGTGATACAGAGCTTCGAAGTCAACTTTGATGACATCGGCACTGGTGTCGTCAATCCACATGGGTTGAGCGTATGGGTCACGATTAAGGAATCATTGAGTCACGTTTCGGAAATCTGTGGCAATTCCGCTGGTTACAGTCGGGATGTGAGCACTGGCGGCACCCCCACTGGCAGCACGTTGGATAACCCTTTTTTCGCCCGGCTGTGGACGGTGATGTCATCGCATGAGACGCCGGTGGTGCGCCGGTTGCGGGAGCAGAACCTGGCCGGGCTCTCCGGGCGGGTGCTGGAGATCGGGGCGGGCACCGGAACCAACTTCGCCTTCTACCCCGACACTGTGCGCCAGGTGATCGCCCTGGAGCCGGAGACCCGGCTGGCACCCAAGGCCAGGCAGGCCGCCGCCAGCGCGCCGGTCCCGGTGACGGTGTTCGAGTCCACCGTCGAATCGCTGGCGCAGTCGCAGCCTGACGCTGCCGCCGAGCCGTTCGACGCAGTGGTCTGCTCGCTGGTGCTCTGCTCGGTCGACGACCCGGAAAGCGTTCTGTGCCAAGTGAAGTCAGTACTCAAGCCGGGCGGCGAGCTGCGGTACTTCGAGCATGTGGCCAGCTCCGGTTGGCGCGGCGCCCTGCAGCGGATCGCCGACGCCACCGCGTGGCCCCGGCTGTTCGGCAACTGCCACACCCACCGCGACACCGAGCGGGCGATCACCGCGGCCGGGTTCACGCTCGACAAGGCCGATCACCGCTGGACGTTCCCAGCCTGGGCACCGATGCCGGTCTCCGAGATCGCCATCGGCCGCGCCCTCGCGCCCTGACTCCCTTGCGCCCAAACCGACAAATGGGCGTGGTTTTGCGAGTGGATCGCGACATTTCGTCGA
>CAYPTG010000284.1:0-1917 GCA_964413455.1 uncultured Mycobacterium sp.
GCACCAAATGGGTCTACCGCAAGGCCGGCAACGTCGCGCTGAACCGGATGCGGGTCACCGAAGGCCTGCCCGAGCGCTACATCAACCGGGCGCACTGGTTGGTCCAGACCACCGAGAAGTTCCAGATTCTCGCCAACGGCGGTCGTGTCTTGGAACTCGGCACCGGTTACATGCACTGGGAAGCGACCATCCTGCGGCTGTTCTACGACATGGAGGCCACCCTCTACGACGTGGTCGACTGCCGGTTGTTCGGCTCGCTGAAGCGCTACCTGACCGCTCTGCAGTCTGAGCTGGGGGCGTTCGAGAGCATCGTCGGATCGCAGCGGGTCACCCAGGCCCGGGCGCTGCTCACCAAAGCGCTCGCGGTCGAAGACTTCGACGCGTACTACGACCTGATGGGCTTCAACTACGTTGTTGACCCGGACGGCATGCTGGAGGCGGTCGGCCCGGGCTACACGCTTGCGGTGTCGTCCGACGTCATGGAGCACATCCCGGCGCACACCCTGCCGGCGTATCTTGCCCGGCTGCGGGAACTCCTTGTGCCCGGCGGGTTTTCGGTGCACCAGACCGATCTCGTCGATCACTTCTACTACTTCGACACCACCGTCTCACCCAAGCAGTACTACAAGTACGACGACCAGGCGTGGAGCCGGTGGTTCGACAGCGACGTGCAGTACATCAACCGGGTGCAGCGCCCGGAATGGCTGTCGCTGTTCAGCGGCGCCGGGTTCGAGACGCTTGAGGTGCAGGACGTCAGCGAGCAACTGGCCCCGATGACGCTTGCCCCGAAGTACCAGGGGCTCAGCCAGAGCGACCTGGAATGTATGCAGCTGCGCACCGTACACCGCCGGCCGGAGTGACCCCGGCCCCACGGTAGTAGTCCGGCTCAGGCGGAGAGCTGGCTGGCCGCCGCACTGTCGAGCAGCCATAGCGTCTGCTCCCGGCCGCGTGCCCCGGCCGCCGGCCAGTCGTCCGCATCGGCCCCGCCGACACAGGCGGCCACCGCCTCGGCCTTGGCGTCACCGGAGACCACCAGCCACACCTGCCGGGAGCGGCGCACTGCCGGCAGGGTCAGTGTGATCCGCTGCGGTGGTGGCTTGGGGGAGTCGGGGACGCCGAGCACCATCCGGTGCTTCTCGCGGACCGCGGCGGTGTGCGGGAACAGCGAATTGATGTGTCCTTCGCCGCCCATACCCAGCAGGTGGACGTCGAAAACCGGTGTGGGCTCACCGGATTCGGCGACGGCGGCGAGATCCTGTTCGTAGGCGCGGGCTGCGGCGTCGATATCGGCGCCGAACTCGCCGTCGCTGGCCGGCATCGGGTGTACGTTGGCCGCCGGTATCCCAACGTGGTCCAGTAGTGCCTCCCGGGCCTGCTTTTCGTTGCGGTCGTCGTCATCGTGGGGCACATAGCGGTCGTCGCCGAAGAACAGATGCACCCGAGACCAATCCACCGGGTAGCTGCCGAGGTGTTTGAGCAGCGCGATCCCGGTGCCCCCGCCGGTCAGCACGATCATCGCCCGGCCGCGTGCCTGGATCGCCGCCGAGATCGCCTGGACCAACCGGTCCCCGGCGGCGGCGACCAGAGCGTCGGTGTCCGGATAGGTATCGACGGCGACGCTCACGCCGCTCCGCCGACGTACTGCACCTTGTCGATGCCGGTCAGCGCCTCGTGGTAGATCTCATCCGAATCGAGCCGGCGCAAGTCTTCGGCCAGGCAGTCCCTGGTCTCCCGGCGGGCCAGCGGCAGCTGCGCCGCGGGCCGGCCGGTGCGGCTCAGCGTCGCGGTGGCGCCGTTCTGCGGGCGGCTCAACACGATGGTCTGGTTGGGCTGGTGCAGTTCGACCTTCAGCTCACCGGTTTCCCGGCGCACCGGTCCGTCGATCCGGGCGGCCAGCCAACCGGCCAGGATGTCCAG
>CAYPTG010000284.1:2017-3333 GCA_964413455.1 uncultured Mycobacterium sp.
GGCCGTCCGGTCGATCGGCACCACGACGATGATCCGGCAGGGGTGCTCCCGGCTGGCCGCGACGGCCGCCTCGATGGCGTCCTCCAGGATTTCTTCGCGGTCGGGGGCGACGACTAGGGTCAACACCCGGCCCAGGGTGATCGCGCCGCCCTCTTCACGCAGTGCGGTGATGCGCTTGTTGATGGTGTTGGTGGTGGTGTCCGGCAGGTCGACTATCAAGTTACGGCCTCCTCCATTCGCGTCCGGTCCGCTGCAGCATCTCAAACGCCGACTCAGGACCCCAGGTGCCGGACTCGTACGGCTCGGGCTTGCCGTGGTCGGCCCAGTAGTCCAGCGCCGGATCGAGGATCTCCCACGACAATTCGACCTCGGCGTTGGTGGGGAACAGCGACGGCTCACCCAGCAGCACGTCCAGGATCAGCCGCTCGTAGGCCTCGGGCGAGTCCTCGGCGAAGGCCGAGCCGTAGGAGAAGTCCATGTTCACGTCCCGGACTTCCATCATGCTGCCCGGAACCTTGGAACCGAAGCGCAGCGTGATGCCCTCATCCGGCTGAACCCGGATGACCAGAGCGTTCTGCCCGAGTTCCTCGGTCATGGTGGCGTCGAACGGCAGATGCGGCGCCCGCTTGAACACCAGTGCGATCTCAGTGACCCTGCGGCCCAGCCGTTTTCCGGTCCGCAGATAGAACGGCACCCCGGCCCATCGCCAGTTGTCGACGCGGGCGCGCAGCGCGATGAACGTCTCCGTATCGGAGTCCGGATGCACCCCCGGCTCGTCGCGGTACCCGGCATATTGACCCCGCACGGTGTCCTCGGGGAGGATCGACTCGAGAGAGCGGAACACCTTGTTCTTCTCCTCGGAGATCGCGCGGGGCTCCAGCGCGGTCGGCGGCTCCATCGCGACGAATGCCATCACCTGGAACAGGTGGGTGACCACCATGTCCTTGTACGCGCCGGTCGGCTCGTAGAACGCCGCCCTGGCGTCCAGCCCCAGGGATTCCGGCACGTCGATCTGCACGTGGTCGATGAAGTTACGGTTCCAGATCGGCTCGAACAGCCCGTTCGCGAAGCGGAACGCGAGGATGTTCTGCGCGGCCTCCTTGCCGAGGAAATGGTCGATCCGGAAGATCTGATCCTCTTTGAAGGTCTTGTGGATCTCGGCGTTCAGCGCGACCGCGGTCGCGAGATCCTCCCCGAACGGCTTCTCCATCACCACGCGCGACTGCGCCACGAGCTTCGCCTGCTCGATGGTCTCAATGACCGCGGACGCCGCGCGTGGCGGCACGCTCAGATAGTGCAGCCGGCGCACCTTCTTG
>CAYPTG010000285.1:0-3325 GCA_964413455.1 uncultured Mycobacterium sp.
CCCACTGGTAACGGCCGTCGACCAGGCCCTTGACCGCCCGCTCCATCTGGGCCGGGCTGCGCGGCGGCTCGACGGCGATGGTCGGCACCTCGATGGGCAGCGCGCCGTGCGCGACCAGCCGCTCGCTCATATCGCCGGCCTGCTCCTTGGTACGCGGCACCAGCACGGTCCAGCCGTACAGCGCGCGGCTCTCCCACCAGTTCAGTTTGGCTCGCTGGGTGACGGTGCGCCCGATGGTCACCACCAGTGGGCCGGCCAGCGGGCCGGCGGCGTCGGCACCCAGGGTCTTCTCGCCCAGCCCCGCCAGGGTGGTCTCCACCGAGCGCTGCGCGCAGGTGCTGCCCTGCGCGGTCACCACACACGGGGTGCTCTCGGAGAGCCCGAAGTCGATCAGGCTGCGGGCGGCGTCGGCCAGATGCGAGGCCGTCGCGGTCAGGATCAGCGGCCCGGGCGCGGCGGCCAGCGCCGCCCAGTCCACCTCGCCGCGCACGTCGGCGACGGTGTGCGTGGACCCCAACGGCAGCCCGGCATAGGTAGGCACCGCGACGGTGGCCGGCAGGCCGGGCACGATCTCGAAGGTCAGCTGGGTCTTGGATACCGCGGTCACTTCGGTGTTCACCGCGTCCACCGACAGCGGGTCACCGGCCACCAGCCGCACCACGTCGGCGCCGGCCTTGGCCTCGGCGACCAGGGTTCGGGCCACCTCGGCCGGCTCGCCGAGCGCGGGCCGGATATCCGGGCCCGGCGCGACGGCTGCCGGCGCGGTCTGCTGATCGCCGGAGTCGGCGCTGGCGTCCTGGATCGGACCGACGGCCGGCGGCAGGTCGACACCGACGATGTCGAGCACCGCCTGCGGCACGTCCGGGTCGGTGAACACACAGGTGGCGCTGGCCAGCACGGTCCGGGCGCGCGTCGTCAGCAGATTCGGGTCACCGGGACCCGAGCCGACGAACGTGATGTGCCCCGGCTTCGCCTTGCGTCCACGGCCGGTCGCATGACCCGTCATTAGTCTCTCCCGCTCTACCGCTCATTCACCGCTCGTGCGGTCGTTCGACATGAGCTCCCGCGCGCCCAGTTCGAACAACTCCGCGGCCACCGCGAGCCCCAGCTCGGCGGGCCGGTCGGGAGTGCCGATACCGGATGCACGGATCACGTCGGATCCGTCCGCCGCCGCCACGCAGGCACGCAGCGACAGTTCCTCGAAGACGTTGCCGTCCTCATCGATGGACTCGACCACCTCAGCGATCGCGCCCACCGGTGCGGAACAACCCGCTTCCAGGTCGGCGAGCAGGGCGCGCTCCGCGGTGACCGCGACGCGGGTGTCGGCGTCGTCCAACTCCGCCAACAGCGCCACGAGCCGGGTATCGCCGGCGCGGCATTCCACCGCCAGCGCACCCTGAGCCGGCGCCGGCAACATCTGCACCGGCTCCAGTGTCTCGGTGACATCGTCCAGTCGTCCCAGACGGGCCAGGCCCGCCCGGGCGACCACGACGGCATCGAGATCACCGCTGCTCACCCTGTTCAACCTGGTGTCAAGGTTGCCCCTTAGGGGGCGGATTTCCAAACCGAGACCCAGTGCTCTAAGCTGCGCCGCTCTGCGCACAGAGGACGTTCCGATCACCGAGCCCGCTGGCAACTCCCCCAGCACCAGCCCGTCCCGGGCCACCAGGGCGTCGCGGGCGTCGGCGCGCGGCGGGACGGCGGCGATGACGAACCGGTCATCGGGTGCGGTGGGTAGGTCCTTATAGGAGTGCACGGCCACATCGACCCGCCCGTCGGCGATCGCCTCACGCAACGCCGCGGTGAACACCCCGACCCCGATCTCAGCGACCGGACGGTCCGAGCGGTCCCCCTCGGTACTGACGATCACCAATTCACTGGGATGCCCCCGGGCGGCCAACTGCTCGGCGATACCGCCGGCCTGGGTGGTGGCCAGCAGACTGCCCCGGGTGCCGATCCGGATCACTCGGTGTCGGATTCAGCTGCCGGAAAGGCGATTTCGCTGGACGCCACGGCTTCCACGGCGTGCGGGTCGAGCTCGAACAGCTCGCGCAGCGCCTCGGCGTAGGTGTCGGCTCCCGGTGCGCCGGCCAACTGCTTGACCCGCACGGTGGGGGCGTGCAGCAGCTTGTCGACCACCCGGCGCACGGTGCGGGCGACCTCCTCGCGCTGAGTGATGTCCAGGCCAGGCAGCCGGTTCTCCAGCCGCAGCAGTTCGGTTTCCACCAGGTCGGCGGCCCGCTGACGCAGTGCGGTCACGGTGGGAGCCACTTCGGCCATCCGCTGGCTGGCCAGGTAGGCGGCCACTTCGGCGGCGACGATGCGCCGAGCGGCCTCCGCGTCGTTGGCGGCGGCCCTGGCCGCCGGGTCTCGCTGCACCCGGTCCATGTCGATCACCGAGACGCCAGGCAGGCCGGCGACCGCCGGATCGACGTCACGCGGCATGCCCAGGTCGCACAGCACCAGCGGTTCGGTGAGTTCGTCGCGGCGGGTGGCGGCCAGCGCATGGTGCACGTCGGCCAGCGACACCACCGGCCGCACCGCACCGGTGCAGCTGATCACCACGTCGGCCGAGGCCAACGCGGCGGGCAGCTCGTCGAGCGGCCAGGCGGTGGCGCTCACTCCTTGTTCGGCGACGATCTGGGCCAGTCGCTGCGCCCGGGGCAGCGACCGATTGACGATGTTGAGCCGGCTCACCCCGGCCCGCGCCAGATGCGCCGCGGACAGTCCGCCCATCGAGCCGGCGCCCACCACGGTGGCGCTGCGCCCGGCGATTCCGGACAGCCGCTCGGCGGCAATGCCCAGGGCCACCGAGACCACGCTGGCCCCGGCGGCATCGATGGCGGTCTCGGTGTGCACCCGCTTGCCGACCGACAGCGCCCGCTGGGCCAGGTCGTGCATGACGCGCCCGACGCTGTGGGTCGATTCGGCGGCGGCGTAGCTGCGCCGGACCTGGCCGAGCACCTGCTGTTCGCCGATCACCACGCTGTCCAGGCCGCTGGCCACCGCGAACAGGTGCTCGACGGCGGCCTCGCTGTAGCGCACGTAGGCGTGCTTGGTGAGGTCGGCCATCGACATGCCGGAATGCTCGGCGAGCACCTGCCCGATCAGCTGCAGACCGCCGTGGAACGCCTCGACCACCGCATACACCTCGACCCGGTTGCAGGTCGACAGCATCATCGCCTCGGTGACCAGCGGGGATTGCAGCATCTGCGCCACCAGCTTGAGCTGGTCGGGCTCGTCGGTGGTCAGTCGCTCCAGCACCGACACCGGTGCGCTGCGGTGAGACACCCCGAACAACAGGACGCTCACGGCACGATCACCT
>CAYPTG010000286.1:0-3299 GCA_964413455.1 uncultured Mycobacterium sp.
CTGCGGTTCCCGCCGTGCCGGGCGCGGATCGCGCGGCGCCAGCGGTTCCCGCGGCCGGCGCCGAGGCGCCCCGGGCGCCGGACGACGGCCGGGTTCCGGCCTAGGCCGCAATGGCGCGTCGGGTCTGGGCCGCAGTGGGGCGTCCGGCCTGCCGCGCAATGGCGGTCCGTCCGGCCTGGGTCGCGGCGGTGCGTCGGACCGGGGCCGCGGCGGCAGCGAGTCCGGGCGGGGTCGCCGCGGCGGGGCCTCCGAGCGGGACCGCGGCGGTGCGACCCGGTCGTCCACCGGTGGCCGAGCGCTCCGGGAGCGGGCGGGCGTCCGCGCGTTCGATGTCCGCTTGTTCGGCTTGCGCGTCGCTTGTGCGGCCGGTTTGCGGGTCTTCTTCTTGCCCTTCTGCGCGGTTTTGGCGCTCCCAGCCGATTTAGCCGATTTGGCCGCTTTGGACCGGGCGGCCGGCCGATCGGCCACATGCCGCGGCCGGGCCGCCCGTTGGCCGCGGCCCTCGTCCACCGAACCGTTGCCCGCAAACGCCGAGGACAGTTTGGTGGACAGCCCCGCCAGCAGCCCCCCGGAGCGCCGCGCCGTGCGGGTAGGTACCGCGTCCACGTCCGGGTCGTCGGGATGGGCCATCGCGAAATACCAGCGGACCAGCCCCAGCAGCAGCACTGCCGAGGTGGTGAACAGCATTAGCGGAAAACGCTCGATCAGCGGGTAACCGCAGGTGATTAGCAGTTCTTTCAGCCCGGTGAACGCCGATTTGTGCAACAGGTAGTAGGACACCGGCACGGCGACCGACAGCAGCAGCGGCGGCTGGATGACGGCGGTGAACACCCCGGACTGGCGCACCGCCAGCACCGCGATCACGCACCCCAGCGAGTACCCGACGGCGAACGCCGACCCGAGTTCCTGGTGGCCCGAGCCCGCTTCCACAGCCAGCCCGGCCAGCGTCATACCCACCGCGATCAACACCGCACCCCACCACGGCACCCCGGCGTACGTCGGGAATGCGGAGCGCTGATCGGCCCCGATCATCGGCTGGGCTGGCACCCCTAGACCGTACCGGTCGGGTCGCCGCCAGACGGATAGCGTCCGATGGCGTGCCCCGCTGGCGCAGGCGTCGGCGGGCCTCTCTCCTACACTTGTCAATCCGTGAGCCTCAGCCTGGGAATCGTGGGTCTGCCCAACGTCGGGAAGTCGACCTTGTTCAACGCCCTGACCCGTAACGACGTGCTGGCGGCTAACTACCCGTTCGCCACCATCGAACCCAACGAGGGTGTGGTGCCGCTGCCCGACCCGCGGCTGGCGAAGCTGGCCGAGCTGTTCGGCTCCGAGCGCACCCTGCCGGCGCCGGTCACCTTCGTCGACATCGCCGGCATCGTCAAAGGCGCCTCCGAGGGGGCCGGGTTAGGCAACAAGTTTCTGGCCAATATCCGTGAGTGCGACGCCATCTGCCAGGTGGTCCGGGTCTTCGCCGACGACGACGTCGTGCACGTCGACGGCAAGGTGGACCCGCGCTCGGATATCGAGGTCATCGAGACCGAGCTGATCCTGGCCGATATGCAGACCCTGGAGAAGGCGCTGCCCCGGCTGGAGAAAGAAGCCCGAAACAACAAGGACCGCAAGCCGATTCACGAAGCGGCGGTGGCCGCGCAGGCCGTTCTCAATGAGGGGACGACGCTGTTCGCGGCGGGTTCGACGGTCGACACCGCGCTGCTGCGCGAGCTGAATCTGTTGACCATCAAGCCGTTTCTGTACGTCTTCAACGCCGACGAGTCGGTGCTCGGCGACGAAGCCCGGGTCGCCGAGCTGCGGGCCATGGTGGCCCCGGCCGACGCAGTGTTCCTGGACGCCAAGATCGAGGCTGAGTTACAGGAGCTCGACGACGAGTCGGCCGCCGAGCTGCTGGAGTCCATCGGCCAGCACGAGCGTGGCCTGGATGCGTTGGCCCGCGCAGGTTTTCACACCCTGAACCTGCAGACCTATCTCACCGCCGGCCCCAAAGAGGCCCGCGCCTGGGTGATCCACCGCGGCGATACCGCGCCCAAGGCCGCCGGGGTGATCCACACCGACTTCGAGAAGGGCTTCATCAAAGCCGAGGTGGTGTCCTTCGACGACCTGGTGGCCGCCGGGTCGATGGCGGCGGCTAAGGCCGCCGGCAAGGTCCGCATGGAGGGCAAGGACTACGTGATGGTCGATGGGGACGTGGTGGAGTTCAGGTTTAACGTGTAGTCGATTTCCGGTTCACCGCGAGCAGCGTAATGTAGGTACGTGCCTACCTAAGGGGTGATGGGGATGTCCACGATCTCGGCACGCGAATTCAATCGCGATGTCAGTGCTGCTAAACGGGCCGCCGACAGCGGTCCGGTGGTGATCACCGATAGGGGCGAGCCCGCGTACGTGCTCTTGTCAATCAAGTCCTATCGGGAACTGCGCGATGACGACCAGGACTTGGTTGCCCGTTTGAGCATGGATGACGACATCGACTTCGAACCGACACCAGTCGAGTTGGGGTTGCGGGTGCCTGAGCTGTGAGATATCTGCTCGACACCAATGTGCTGAGTGAACTGCGCAAGCCCAAACGGCTGGCTGATCCGAGCGTGCGGCGGTGGGTTGGGCGGCGGCGAGCTTCCAGCCTGTTCATCAGCGTTATCACCGTGATGGAGATCGAGGTCGGGATCCGGCGTCTGGAGCGGAGGGATCGTCAGCAAGCCCAACGTCTCCGTGGCTGGCTCGAAGACGACGTGCTCGACGTGTTCTCCGAGCGCATCTTGCCGATCGACCTCGCCATTGCGCGGCATGCAGCCCAATTGCACGTTCCCGATCCCAGCCCGGAGCGTGACGCGCTCATCGCTGCAACCGCCCTCGTGCACGAATTGACCATTGTCACAAGGAATATCGCAGATTTCGATGACAAGGGAGCGCCGGTTGTCGATCCGTGGTCTGCTGAATAGGCTAATCCCATGGAGGTTGTCGTCGGCTCGGCTACCGCGCGCCCGAACATCGGGTTGGCGCTCTTGGAGGCTGCGCAGTCGGTGGGTGGTGTCGATGAGCTGCCGGTTCCCGAACGAGCCGACACCGCTCGGGCCGTGGGGATCTTTTGGCGAACGCGGCCGAACTCACTGGCGTGACCGAGAGTGCATCGGGGTGGGAACGGCCGAGATGAAGCATGTGAAAGTCGACTTCAGCACCACTGTTCGGGGTGGTCTGGTCCGCGCAAATCAGCAGCGGGCAACCCCGTCGCCTCTTGTTCTTGGTGATCAAGTCGAAGCTTTTGACCCAGAAGAAGGTATGGCATTTAC
>CAYPTG010000287.1:0-3297 GCA_964413455.1 uncultured Mycobacterium sp.
GCATCCATAACGAGGCCCTGATGCTGGGCCTGATGCTGACCGGCACCGAGATCGCCCTGCGCGGTATCGCCGGAGCCGCTGGGCCGGCGACATCAGCCGGAGTAGCCGGCCAGCCGAAGACATCGGCCGCCGGCACCAGACCACTACTACCCCGCCCGGTGCACTGGCCGCGGTCGAAGGCCGACTGGTCGGCGTGGGCACCACTGGGGTTGCTGATCGCCGGCGCGGTGCTGATCGCACTGTCGTCGCAGGTGAAGCTGCCGGGTCTGCTGGCACTCGGGTTCACCGCGATGGCGCTGGCGCACCGCTGGGGCGGCACGGTCAAAGCGTTCCTGTCGGCCGGGGTGCTGATGGGGTCGGTGGCATTGGCGGTGATGGCCGTCGTCGGCTGGGCCAGCGGGCTGGGCTTCGGCTGGCTGTTCACCCTGGGCACCGCCAACGTGGTGCGCAGTTGGATGTCGCCGCCGACCCTGCTGGCGCTGGCCACCGGGCAGGTCGGCATCCTGCTCGGCCTGGGCGATCACACCACCTCCATCCTGTCGCTGACCCGCGCCGCCGGCGTGCTCATCATCGCCGTTCTGGTCAGTTGGCTGCTGATCGCGGTGATGCGCGGCCGGCTGCACCCGGTCGGCGGGCTGGGGGTGGCCCTGGGCGCCACCGTGCTGCTGTTCCCGGTGGTCCAGCCGTGGTACCTGCTATGGGCGATCATCCCGCTGGCCGCCTGGGCCACCCTGCCGCGGTTCCGCATCGCCACCATCGCGGTGACCCTGATCGTCGGTATCTTCGGCCCCACCGCCAACGGCGACCGCTTCGCGCTCTTCCAGATCCTGGACGCCACCCTGGCTAGTGCGGTGATCGTCGGCCTGCTGATCTGGCTCACCCGGCACCGACTGCCGTGGCGCAATGTCCCCGGCACCGACGAGCGGTACAGCGGTCAGGACTCCCAGGACGCCCAAGACGCCCTTGGGGACCCGCCCGACGACGCCAACGACGGACCACCGGCGCCCCGCCCCTCCGCCGACGCCTACGCTGAGATCCCGTGAGTTCTGGCACTCCCACCCCGGTGCGGTTGCGTGGGGTGTCGAAACGGTATGGGTCCACCCAGGCGGTGGCCGATCTCGACCTCGATGTGCACCAGGCAGAAGTGCTCGCCCTGCTCGGCCCTAACGGCGCCGGCAAGACCACGACGGTGGAGATGTGTGAGGGATTCGTTCGGCCCGACGCCGGCTTCGTCGAGGTGCTCGGCATGGACCCGATCGCCGACAACTCCCGGCTGCGGGAACGGATCGGCGTGATGCTGCAGGGCGGCGGTGGCTATCCGGCCGCCCGGGCCGAGGAGATGCTGCAGTTGGTCGCCGCCTACGCGGCCCGGCCGCTGGACCCGGCGTGGCTGCTGGACACCCTCGGTCTCACCGATGCCGCCAAGACCACCTATCGCCGGCTGTCCGGCGGGCAGCAGCAGCGCCTGGCGCTGGCCTGTGCCATCGTCGGCCGCCCAGAGTTGGTGTTCCTCGACGAGCCGACCGCCGGGATGGACGCGCACGCCCGTCTGGTGGTGTGGGAGCTGATCGGCGGGCTGCGCCGCGACGGGGTGACGGTGGTGCTCACCACCCATCAGCTCCAGGAGGCCGAGGAGCTGGCCGACCGGATCGTCATCGTCGACCACGGCAGCACGGTTGCCACTGGGACACCGGCGGAGCTGATGCGCAGTGGCGCCGAGGATCAGCTCCGGTTCAGCGCCCCGCGCAAGCTGGACCTGGCGCTGCTGGTGGCCGCACTACCGGAGGGCTACCGGGCCACCGAGCAGGCCCCGGGTGAGTATCTGGTGGAAGGCAAGATCGATCCGCAGGTGCTCGCGACGGTGACGGCGTGGTGTGCCCGACTCGACATCCTGGCCACCGATTTGCGCGTGGAGCGGCGCAGCCTGGAGGACGTGTTCCTTGACCTGACCGGCAAGCAGGTGCGGTCATGAACGAGTTGTTTCCGGCCGGGACTTTCACCCCTGACCCACGCCCGGCCCCGCTGGCCCGCATGTTCGGCGCGCAGTATCAGCTGGAGCTAAAACTGTTGCTGCGCAACGGTGAACAGCTGCTGCTCACCATGTTCATTCCGATCACCCTGCTGCTGGGCCTGACACTGCTGCCGCTGGGCCCGTTCGGTGAGCATCGGGAGCAGCGGGTGGCGGTGCTGGTGCCGGCGATCATGGCGCTGGCGGTGATCTCGACGGCGTTCACCGGCCAGGCCATCGCGGTGGCCTTCGACCGCCGCTATGGGGCGCTCAAGCGGCTCGGCGCCACCGCACTCCCGGTCTGGGGCATCATCGCCGGTAAGGCGCTAGCCGTGGTGACTGTGGTGTTCCTGCAGGCGATCCTGCTCGGCGGGATCGGCCTGGCGCTGGGCTGGCGGCCCGCCCCGGCGGGGCTGCTGCTGGGGGCGGTGGTAATCGCGCTGGGCACGGCGGCGTTCGTCGCGATGGGCCTGCTGCTGGGTGGGACGTTGCGGGCCGAGATCGTGCTGGCGGTGGCCAACCTGCTGTGGTTCGTGTTCGCCGGCCTGGGCGCGCTGACCTTGGAGACCGGCATCGTGCCGAAGGCGCTGGCCTGGGTGGCCAGGTTGACCCCCTCGGGTGCACTGACTGAGGCGCTGTCTCGGGCCACCGCGGTGTCGGTCGACTGGTTCGGTATCGCGGTGCTGACGGTCTGGGGTGCGGTGGCAGCGGTCGCGGCGCTGCGCTGGTTCCGGTTCACCTGATGGGCACCTTCCAGCGGCTGGTGGATCTGCTGCCGATGCCCAGCCTGCGTACCCAGCGCATCATCGCCGCCGCGGTGCTGCTCAGCCAGGCGCTGATCTCGGTCACCGGGTCGATCGTGCGGGTCACCGCGTCCGGCCTGGGCTGCCCCACCTGGCCGCAGTGCTTCCCGGGCAGTTTCACCCCGGTGCCGCACGCCGAGGTGCCGGTGGTCCATCAGGTGGTCGAGTTCGGCAACCGGCTGATGACATTCGCCGTGGTGATCACCGCGATGTTGGCGGTGCTGGCGGTCACCCGAGCCCGTCGGCGCCGCGAAGTGCTCGGCTACGCCTGGCTGATGCCGGCCTCCACGGTGGCCCAGGCGGCGATCGGCGGTGTCACGGTACGCACCGGGCTGCTGTGGTGGACGGTGGCAATCCACTTGCTGGTGTCGATGGCGATGGTGTGGGCGGCGGCGCTGCTGTTTGTAAAGGTCGGTGAGCCGGACGACGGTGTGGCCGAGCCGGTGGTGCCGAAACCGTTGCGGCAGTTGACCGTTTTGACCGCGT
>CAYPTG010000288.1:0-3296 GCA_964413455.1 uncultured Mycobacterium sp.
AGCGATCCGACGGCCAGCTCAGCGGCAGCGGCCATCGCCACCACGCCGGCCACGTCGACGGTGCCCGACCGTACGTCGCGCTCCTGCCCGCCGCCGTGCAGCAGCGGCACGCAGCCGGTGTCGCGGCGCAGCAGCAGCGCGCCCACCCCGGTGGGGCCGCCGAACTTGTGTGCGGTAATGCTCATCGCCGACAGCCCGGAGAACGCGAAATCCAGTGGCAGCTGCCCGACCGCCTGAACCGCGTCGCTGTGCATGGGAACGCCGAATTCGGCTGCGATGGCGGCCATCTCGGCGATCGGCATGACGGTGCCGATTTCATTGTTGGCCCACATCACCGACACCAGGGCCACATCGTCGTGGGCGGCCAGCGTCTCGCGCAGCGCGGCCGGGCGCACCGATCCGTCGGCCTCGGTGGGTAGCAGGGTGACCTCGGCGCCCTCGTGCTCGGCCAGCCAGTCGATCGCGTCCAGCACCGCGTGGTGCTCCACCGCGCTGGTGACGATGCGCCGGCGGGCCGGGTCGGCGTCCCGGCGGGCCCAGTAGATGCCCTTGACCGCCAGGTTGTCGCTGTCGGTGCCGCCAGCGGTGAAGATCACTTCCGAGGGACGTGCACCCAATCGGGCGGCCAGGCTCTCCCGGGCTTCCTCGACTCGGCGTCGGGCGGCACGCCCGGCGGTGTGCAGCGAGGAGGCGTTGCCGACATTGCCCAGCGTGGCCGTCATCGCCTCGATGGCCTCGGGGTACATCGGGGTGCTGGCAGCGTGGTCGAGATACACCGAAACCGCCTTACAACCCCTTGCGGGCCTTGACCGCCTCGGTCAGCTGCGGGGTGACGTTGAACAGGTCACCGACGATGCCGTAATCGGAGATCTCGAAGATCGGGGCCTCTTCGTCCTTGTTCACCGCGACGATCGTCTTCGAGGTCTGCATACCGGCCCGGTGCTGGATCGCCCCGGAGATGCCCAGCGCGATGTAGAGCTGCGGCGAGACCGTCTTACCGGTCTGGCCGACCTGGAACTGGCCCGGGTAGTAGCCGGAGTCCACCGCGGCGCGCGACGCTCCGACCGCACCGCCCAGGGCGTCGGCGAGTTCCTCGACCACCGAGAACTTCTCGGCGCTGCCGACACCGCGGCCACCGGCCACCACCACGCTGGCCTCGGTGAGCTCGGGGCGGTCCCCGGCCACGGCGGGCTGGCGGGCGGTGATCCGGGCGGCGTTTTCCGCCGGGGCGGGCACCTCGACGGTGACCTGCTCGCCGGCGCCGGCGCTGGGCTCGGCCTCGATGGCACCCGGGCGCACGGTGATGACCGGCACGTCGGTGTTCGCCTTGGACTCGACGGTGAACGCACCGCCGAAGATCGAGTTCACGGCGGTGCCGCCGGACTTGACCTCGACGACGTCGGAGAGCAACCCGGCGCCGGTGCGGGCGGCCAGCCGGCCGCCGATCTCCTTGCCGTCGGCGGTGGCGGGCAGCAGCACCGCGGCCGGGCTAGCCGACTCGATGAGACTTTCCAGCACGTCGACGTACGGGGTGATCAGGTAGTTCTCCGCGTCGGCGGACTCGGCGACGTAGATCTTGGCCGCGCCGGCGGCCTGCAGGTCAGCGGCCAGCGGGGCCGCGGTGCCAGGCGCCCCGACCACCACAGCACACGGCTCGCCCAGCGCGCGGGCGGCGGTGAGCAGCTCGGTGGTGACCTTCTTCACCGCACCTTCGGAGTGCTCCACGAGCACAAGTACTTCAGCCATCAGTGTTGTCCTTCAGCTCAGGTTCGTCAGTTCTGCAAGTGGTCTAGATGATCTTCTGGGCGACCAGGTATTCGGCGATCTTGGTGCCGCCGTCGCCGTCGTCGGCGACCTTCTCACCGGCGGTCTTCGCCGGCTTCGGCGTCGCCGAAAGCACGCTGGAGCCGGCGTTGGCCAGACCCACCTCGTCGGCCTCCACCCCGATCTCGGCCAGCGTCAGGGTCGCCACTTCCTTCTTCTTGGCGGCCATGATGCCCTTGAAGGACGGGAAGCGCGGCTCGTTGATCTTCTCGGTGACGCTGACCACCGCGGGCAGCGAGGCCTCGACGTTGAACACGCCTTCGTCGGTCTCGCGTTCGCCGCTGATAGTGCCGCCGTCGACGACGACCTTGCGCATGTGGGTCAGCTGCGGCAGGCCCAGGTATTCGGCGATGATCGCCGGGACCGCACCGGCGGTGCCGTCGGTGGCCTCGTTGCCGGCGATCACCAGGTCGGTGCCCTCAATGGTGCCCAGCGCGCGGGCCAGTGCCCAGCCGGTCTGCACCACATCGGAACCGTGCAGGCTGGCATCCAGCAGGTGCACACCCTTGTCGGCGCCCATCGACAGCGCTTTGCGGATGGCCTCGGTGGCGCGCTCCGGTCCGGCGGTCAGCACGGTGACGGTGCTCTGCCCGCCGGCGGCTTCTTCTTTCTCCTTGATCAACAGCGCCTCTTCCACGGCGCGCTCGTTGATCTCGTCGAGCACCGCGTCGGCGGCGTCCCGGTCGAGGGTCCAGTCACCGTCGGAGAGCTTGCGCTCCGACCAGGTGTCCGGAACCTGCTTGATCAGAACCACGATGTTCGTCATGGCTTGTCTACGTCCTCCTGGCAGGCGTCGTACCTCCCGGTTGGGCGGCACGGTGGATCACATCCGCTGACCACATCTTGTTACTCACCGGTAACTTCTGGTGGTTGGCCCCATAACGATAGCGTCCTGACGCCGTATTCTCGCAGGCTCGTCGCGACCCGCCCGGGTTCGCTAATGCCCGGCGGCGCGGTTAGCCTGCGATGCGATGAGCGCACACCTGACCGATCACGCCGATGGCGGCCTGCCGCTGACCGGCGAGCGGACCGTGCCCGGGTTGGCGGTGGAGAACTACTGGTTTCGCCGCCACGAGGTCGTCTACCGCGAGTGTGTCACCCTTTGCGCTGGTCAGGACGTGTTGGAGGCCGGCTGCGGGGAAGGCTACGGGGCGGATCTGATTGCGTCGGCGGCCGCTCGGGTGCTGGCCGTGGACTACGACGACGCGACCGTGGCGCATGTGCGTTCCCGCTACCCCCGGGTGCAGGTGCAGCACGGCAATCTGGCGGCCCTGCCGGTGCCGGACGGCGCCGTGGACGTGGTAGTGAACTTCCAGGTCATCGAGCATCTGTGGGATCAGCCACAGTTTGTCGCCGAATGCCTGCGGGTGTTGCGCCCGGGCGGGTTGCTGTTGATGTCGACGCCCAACCGGATCACCTTCACCCCGGGCAGCGACGTGCCGCTCAACCCGTTTCACACCCGCGAACTCAAC
>CAYPTG010000289.1:0-3292 GCA_964413455.1 uncultured Mycobacterium sp.
AGATCGACGCCACCGAGGCGGTCGAATACGGCCGGTTCTCCTGGTGGAAACTCGATCCGGCGACCGCCCCGGTTTCCGCACCGGACCTGTCGGCTTCCCGCGCGCTGATCGACGACCTCAACCACCGCATGGTCGGCGAAATCGCCGAGCAGTGGCCGGTGCTGCAGTCACCCGACTGCCCGGCCCGGCTTGCGTCGGCGAAGGCCGCCGTCGCCACCGACCGCGGTCTCGACTCGCTCTACCGACAGGCACTCGACTCCGCGACCCGCTCGTACTGCAATTCGGGCCCAGCCGGGTGACGATGCGGCGCAGCGCAGCGAGCCGCTGAGGAACCCGGCAATTCGGGCCTAGCCGGGTGACGATGCGGCGCAGCGAGCCGCTGAGCTTCACAATGCCGCGCAACGCTCCAGGAGTTCGGGGCTCGGCGGCTGGTAGAACGACAGCACGGCGTGCTGGCAGCCTGCGTCTTCGAACTGCGGCAACTTGTCCAGCTGCTGCTCGACCTGCCGCGGCCTGCTCGGGTGCAGGAACATCTGCACCGACCGGTGCACATCGGAGGGGTTGCGGCCGACCTCCGCGCACGCCGCATCCAGCTGGGTGTTCACTTCTCCCCATTCCCGGGGACCGCGCCGGTTGGGCATATTCCATTCGTCGGCGTGCCGGGCAATCACCCGCAGCATCTTCGGTTTGGATCCCCCGATCACGATCGGGGGGTGCGGACGCTGGATCGGCTTTGGCTCGCACAGTGCGTCGGTGAGGGTGAAAAAGCGTCCAGCGAAGCTGACCGAATCCTCGGTCCACAGCCGGCGGATCACGGTGAGCGCCTCATCGAGCATCGCCACCCGATCGCCGGGGCTCGGGAACTCGATCCCGTAGCCGCGGTGCTCGTCGGCATGCCAACCCGCTCCGATCCCGAAATCCATTCTGCCGCCGGTGATGTGGTCGACGGTGACGGCCATCTTGGCCAGGATCGCCGGATTACGGTAGGTCACCCCGGTGACCATGCAGCCGACCCTGGCCCGGCGGATCACCACGCCCATGGCAGCCAGCGTCGTCCACCCCTCCAGAGTCGGGGTGTCGTTGTCGACCAGGCCGTAGAAGTGGTCGTAATTCCAGACGGTGCCGAAACCGAGCCGGTCGGCGTCCCGCCAAAAACGCTCCAGATCGGGGTAGGCGAACGTCGGCGCCAGCTTCACCGAAATCCGCATGGCCCGAAGCTTAGACCCGGCGCCGCTCCCGCTCGGCGGCCAGCGCATCGGTGACCACGGCGACGGCCATGCTCTGGTTGTAGCCCCGGCGGGCCAGCATCCCGACCAACCGCCGCACCACCTTCACATCGTCGCCGTTGCTCCCGGTCGCGCCGCTGCCGCTACCACCGTCGGCCAGCGTCTCTCGCCGCAGCCGGTGCTGCACCAGTTGTTCGGCACGTAGCCGCTCGGCCCCGGCGTCGATTCCACCCAGCGCGGCGGCGATCACCCGGTCGTCGACGCCTTTGGTCCGCAGCTCCGCCGCCAGCGCCCGCTTCCCCTTCCCGGCGTGGGCCTGCCGGGTACGCACCCACTGGTCGGCGAAATCCTCGTCGTCGACCAGGCCCACCGCTTCCAGCCGGCGCAGCACCGTCTGGGCGACGTCGTCGGGGTAGCCACGCTGGGCAAGCCGGCTACTGAGCTCGGCGCGGGTCCGGGCCCGCACGGTGAGCAGGCGCAAGCACAGGGCGTGCGCCTGCTCTTCGCGGGCCGCGCTGGTCTCAGAAGTCGACCGGGGCGGGCAGGACGTCATCGACGAACTCATCGGTCATCACGGCCCCGATACCGAGCTTCTCCTTGATCTTCTTCTCGATCTCGTTGGCCGCGTCCGGGTTTTCCAGCAGGAAGTTGCGGGCGTTCTCCTTGCCCTGGCCCAGCTGCTCACCCTCGTAGGTGAACCATGACCCGGACTTGCGGATGAAGCCCTGCTCGACGCCCATGTCGATCAGCGAGCCCTCGCGGCTGATGCCCTTGCCGTAGAGGATGTCGAACTCGGCCTGCTTGAACGGCGGGGACACCTTGTTCTTGACCACCTTGACGCGAGTCCGGTTGCCCACCGCGTCGGTGCCGTCCTTGAGCGTCTCGATCCGCCGGACGTCCAAGCGCACCGAGGCGTAGAACTTCAATGCCTTACCGCCGGTGGTCGTTTCGGGCGAGTTGTGCACCATGACGCCATCAGCGAAGTAGTTGTGGGAGCCCTCTACTTCAATGTCAAAGCGGTCCATTTTTTGATAGTTCGTCTTGGACTCGATATCGATGACACACGCTGGCATCAACTGCATTGTCGGTTCAACAAACTGCGGCTCAACATTGAACAAGTCACGAAGACGCGGCAACAGCTTGTAGGCCATAGACGGGTGCACATATGGTGCAATCAGCTCTTGGAACTTCGTTGTGGCTCTGGTGGAAAACACCATAACGGCCTTACCGGCCGAACCAGCGTGCCTTAGACGCACATCCAGCCCATGAGCGTCACGGAGGTAGTCACGGAGACGTACTTGCGATCCGTCACTCATCGCCTCCACGCAAATCTCGATGCGGCCGGTCCCACCGATAGTGCGCTCTTGCAACCCTTTTGAACGGACAGTGAACGAACCGTCATCCATATACCAAATAGCGAGCGACAACGGCGTCAACGCCTTGAGGTAATCATCGGAGAGAAATTTTTTACCGTCGCCGAGGTACACCGCAGACCGTAATTCGTGAAGTTCAGCAAGCGGGGTGAAGTCAGCAAAGACAGCACCCTTGTCATTGGTTGTACGGCTGTGAGCGATGTTTCCAAACAAACTGACTTTCCAGTCAAGATAGTCGGACTGTCTGACCCCATGGCCCATACGGAATCGGGCGGATTCCGAATCTCGCCGTACAGGCGAGGATAAACAACCGTCACCCATGAGCGAGCCGAGTACGACCTCCCACTGCTGGTCGCTGAGCAGACTCGGCTGCGCCAACATCACCCGATCACCGACTTGAATATCTTCTGCTTCTCTCCACCCGCCCGGAGTCCGGATGAGATGGTTGCGGGTCATCGCCAAGCTGGCGTGTCCACGTCCGGTGCCACCACCAGCTCGATCGACCTTGAAGTGCAGAAATTCCTTGGTCTTGCCGTTGTTAAACCAATTGATGACCTTGCGAGGAACGATTTGACCCGACTCGAAGTCGTAAGACAGAACCTCGACATCCATCTTTTGATTCACAATCTTGCCGAGTTTCTCAGTCGACCCATCGGCCAGAGTGACGTTGGTGTACCAAGATCCACACCCGAA
>CAYPTG010000290.1:0-3280 GCA_964413455.1 uncultured Mycobacterium sp.
CGTTGCACAGCCCGTAAAGGAACAGCGAGCGCGCCAGCCGGTGCTTGAGGCTGCCGGTGATGTGGGTGGATTCGTCCTTGAGATAGAGCGCCACATCGGCCTTGTCGCGCCACGAAGCCGGTAACGGATAACGCAGCAAGTGGGTGTCGGCGCTGCGGCGGGCATCCGCCGCGATCAGTCCGATCGCGTCGTCCACCCACCCCCGGGGTGTGCTGATGGCGACGACGGTCACGACGGGTTAGTGCACCGAGGCGGTTGGCGTGGAGCGCAGCACCGTACGGGTCTGGTCCCGCCCGCCGGTGGGTGCGGCGACCAAGGTGAGCAGGGTGGCCTCTGGCCGGCAGAAGAACCGCACCGGCGCGAACGGCGAGGTGCCGATGCCCGCCGAAACGTGCAGCGCTGTTTCGGCCCCCCAGTTCGACGCCCCCTTGGCGCGGGAGCGGTCCAGATCGCAGTTGGTGACCAGCGCTCCGTAGAACGGCAGACACAGCTGGCCGCCGTGGGTGTGGCCGGCCATCACCAGCTGATAGCCGTCGGCGGCGAACCGATCCAGCACCCGGGTGTACGGGGCGTGGGTCACCCCCAGACTCAGGTTGGCGGCCGGGTTGGGCGCCCCGGCGACGGTGTCGTAGCGGTCGCGGCCCAGGTGCGGGTCATCGACCCCGGCCGCCGCGACGGTCAGCCCGGCGACCTCGAACTCTCGACGGGTGTGGGTCAAATCCAGCCAGCCGCGCTCGTTGAACGCGGCCCGAAGATCTTGCCAGGGAAGGGCATTGCCGTGCGAGCGATGCGCCTTGTCGGTGAGGTACTTAGCCGGGTTCTTCAGCTTCGGAGCGAAGTAGTCATTGCTGCCGAACACGAACACCCCCGGCACCGACAGCAGATTGCCCAGGGACTGCACCACCGCGGGAACCGCGCGCGGATGCGACAGATTGTCGCCGGTGTTGACCACCAGATCGGGCTCCCAGCGGGACAGCTCGCGCAGCCACGCCTGCTTGTGCCGCTGCCCCGGACGCATGTGGATATCGCTGAGGTGCAACACCCGTAGCGGGGTGGAGCCCGGCGCCAGGACCGGCATGGTGAGTTCTCGGACGACGAAGGCGTTGCGCTCGATCCCCGCGCCATAGCCCACGGCCAGCGCGGCGGCACCGGCCGCGGCGGTCAGCGACGTCCTCACGGGATGACCGGCCATACCCGAAGACTACTGCCACTTACGGAGGTGGCGGGGCGCCTTCGGGTGGCGGCGGTGGTGGTGCCTCCGGGGGTGGCGGCGGCGCGAGCACCGGAACGGTGATCGGCGGTAGGCCGGGAATCTCGACGACGGTCGATCCCACCGGAGGCGCACCTGGCGGCGGAGGGGGAGGCGGCGCGCCTGGCGACGTGGACGGTGACGGCGATGGTGAAGGCGACGGCGCGACGCCGTTGCTCACCAGCAAGGTGACGATGATGCCGGGCACCGTCTGACCGCTGGGCGATGTGCCGATCACCGTGCCGGCCGACGCGGAGCTGTTCTGCGTGCTGACCTGATCGGCGACCTGGAATCCCGAGGCGCGCAACTCTTCTCGGGCGCTGTCCTGGCTCAGCCCGCTGACATTGGGGACTCGCGACCCGGGTGCACCGTCGACGTAGCGCGGGTCGGTCGGCGGTAGTGACACCTCACCGAAGTCCCCGGCCAGCGGCGACATGGCGGTGAACCAGGTTTCGGCGGGTTCCTTACCGCCGAACAGGTCGCCCTCGTTGCATTGCCGCAGCGGGTAGGAACACAGATCGGACGGATCGGGCGAGTCGTCGTAGATGTAGTTCACCGCCGCGTAGCGATTGGTGTATCCCAGGAACCCGGCCGAACGGTGCGCTTCGGTGGTACCGGTCTTGGCCGACATGGGCAGATCCCAGCCGGCCGCCCTGGCGGCCGGGGCGCCGGTGCCGCTGCCGATGGTGTCGTGACTCAGGGCATTGGACAATGTGTTGGCCAGCCCTTCGGGAACCACCTGTTCGCATGCCTCGGCGTTGACGGTGATTTCGTTGCCGTGCCGGTCGAAGATCTTCTCCACCGGGTTGGGCGGACACCAGGTGCCTCCCGAGGCCAAAGTCGCCGCGACGTTGGTCAACTCCAGCGGGTTGACCTGGAACGGGCCCAGGGTGAACGACCCGATGTTCTGCCGCTTGATGAAGTCGGCCAGGCTCTGGTTGTCGTCCGGGTCGTAGCTGCGTGCGGTGCCCGGATCGGTGTATGAGCGCAGCCCCAGTCGCACCGCCATATCCACCGTGCGGGTCACCCCCACTTGCGAGATCAGCTTGGCGAACGCGGTATTCGGCGATTTCGACAGTGCCTCGGCCACGCCCATCGTCAGGTAGCGCGGATCCTTGTAGTTCTCCACGCACCAGGTCTGTTTGGGGCAGCCCTTGGCCCCGCCTTCGCCCAGGCCTTTGGCCTCGAACCGCCCCGGCACGTCAAGGGTGGCGTTGATGCCGAGCCCGATGTCCAGTGCCGCCGCGGTGGTGAAGATTTTGAAGATCGACCCGGCGCCATCGCCGACCAGCGAAAAGGGTTGCGGCTGAACGGTTTGACCGGCATCGGTATCCAGCCCGTAGGTCCGGCTGCTCACCATCGCGATCACCGGGTGGCTGGTCTTGCCGGGCAGCACGATGTTCATCACGCTGGCGATGCCCTCCAACTCAGGGGGGGCGATCGAGTCCACCGACTTCTTCGCATCGGCCTGGACGTCCGGGTCCAGCGTCGTCTTGATGAGATAGCCGCCGCGGGCGATCTGATCTTTGCTCAGTCCGGCCCGAGCCAGGTACTCCTGCACGTAGTCACAGAAGAAGGCCCGGTCGCCGGCGGCGATACACCCTCTGGGCAGTTCATTGGGGTGGGCCAAGATGCCCAGCGGGCGCTGCTTGGCGGCCCGCAACTCGTCGGCCTTGTCCGGAATTTGCTCAATCATGGTGTCCAACACCAGATTCCGCCGGGCTAGCGCGCCATCAGGGTTGGTGTAGGGGTTCAGCGCGCTGGTCGACTGGACCAGGCCGGCCAGCAGCGCGGACTGAGCCCAATCGAGGTTGGCGGCATCCACTCCGAAGTAGGTTTGGGCGGCGTCCTGGATGCCGAACGCGTCGTTGCCGAAGGACACCAGATTCAGGTAGCGGGTCAGGATCTCCGGTTTGTTCAGCGTCTTGTCCAGGCTGAGCGCCATCCGGATCTCCCGCAGCTTGCGGGCCGGGGTGGGCGCCACCGCGGCGCGCTTCTCGGCGTCGTTCTGGGCCCCCACCAGAAGCTGGT
>CAYPTG010000291.1:0-3279 GCA_964413455.1 uncultured Mycobacterium sp.
TCGGCCGGCCGCCGAGGCCCCAAAGGCCTACTGCCGGTGTCCTTTTCGCCGAAGGTGTTCATCCCGGTCACCCACCTGTGCCGCGACACCTGCCACTACTGCACGTTCGTGACGGTGCCCGGCAAGCTGCGCGCCGCCGGTGCCGGCATGTATCTGGAGGCCGACGAGATTGTCGAGCTGGCTCGTCGTGGCGCCGAATTGGGTTGCAAGGAAGCTCTTTTCACTCTCGGTGACCGGCCCGAGGCCCGCTGGCCGGAAGCCCGGCAATGGCTCGATGAGCGCGGCTACGACTCCACGCTGGACTATGTGCGGGCCGCCGCCATCCGGGTGCTGGAGGAGACCGGGCTGCTGCCGCACCTGAACCCCGGTGTCATGTCCTGGGCCGAGCTGTCTCGGCTCAAGCCGGTGGCCCCGTCGATGGGCATGATGCTGGAGACCACCTCGCGTCGGCTGTTCGAAACCCGTGGCCTGGCGCACTACGGCAGCCCGGACAAGGATCCGGTGGTGCGGTTGCGCACCCTGACCGACGCCGGCCGGCTGTCCATCCCGTTCACCACCGGGCTGTTGGTCGGCATCGGCGAGACCCCGGCCGAGCGGGCCGACACCGTGCACGCAATTCGCCGGCTGCACAAGGAGTTCGGCCACATCCAGGAAGTCATCGTGCAGAACTTCCGGGCCAAGGAACACACCGCGATGGCCGCCGCCCCGGACGTCGCCTTCGATGAGTTCCTGGCCACCGTGGCGGTCACCCGGCTGGTGCTGGGCCCCGATATGCGCATCCAGGCGCCGCCGAACCTGGTGTCGCGCAACGAATGTCTGGCCCTGCTCGGCGCCGGCGTCGATGACTGGGGCGGGGTGTCACCGCTGACCCCCGATCACGTTAACCCCGAGCGGCCCTGGCCGGCGCTGGACGAGCTGTCCGCCGTCACCGCCGAGGCCGGCTTCGACCTGGTGCCGCGGCTGACCGTCCAGCCCAAATACGTCCAAGCCCCGGCCGGCTGGATCGACCCCCGGGTGGCCGGACACGTTGCTGTCCTTGCTGATCCGGACACCGGCTTGGCCCGCGACGTCATTCCGACCGGACTGGCCTGGCAGGAACCTGACGAGGCCGCCGAGTCGCTGGGTCGCGCAGATCTGGCTACCGCCATCGACGACGAGGGCCGGCGCACCGCCGCACGCAGCGATCTGGGTAGCGCCTTCGGCGACTGGGACTCCATCCGCGATCGGGTCGGCGAACTGGCGGCCCGCGCGCCGGAGCGCATCGACACCGACGTGGCCGCCGCGCTGCGGGCCGCCGAACGTGACCCGGGCGGCTGCCGCGACGCCGACTACCTGGCCTTGGCCACCGCCGACGGTCCGGCGCTGGATGCTGTTGCTGCCCTTGCTGATTCGCTGCGTTGCGACGTTATCGGCGATGACGTCACCTTCGTGGTGAACCGCAACATCAACTTCACCAACATCTGCTACACCGGTTGCCGGTTCTGCGCCTTCGCCCAGCGCAAGGGTGATGCCGACGCGTTCTCGCTGTCCACCCGCGACGTCGCTGAGCGGGCCTGGGAGGCGCACGTCGCGGGCGCCACCGAGGTGTGCATGCAGGGCGGCATCGACCCCGACCTGCCGGTCACCGCCTACGCCGATCTGGTTCGGGCGGTGAAAGCCGCGGTGCCGTCGATGCATGTGCACGCCTTTTCCCCGATGGAGATCGCCAATGGAGTCACCAAGAGCGGCAGCGGCATTCGCGACTGGTTGATCGGACTGCGCGAGGCCGGCCTGGACACCATCCCCGGCACCGCCGCCGAAATCCTCGACGACGAGGTCCGCTGGGTGCTCACCAAGGGCAAGCTGCCCACCGCGCTGTGGGTGGAGATCGTCAGCACCGCCCACGACGTCGGCCTGCGGTCCAGTTCGACGATGATGTACGGCCACGTCGACACCCCGTCGCACTGGGTGGCCCACCTCAACGTGCTACGCGAAATCCAGGACCGTACAGGCGGATTCACCGAGTTTGTCCCGCTGCCGTTCGTGCACCAGTCCTCCCCGCTTTACCTGGCCGGCGCCGCCCGCCCCGGCCCCACTCATCGGGATAACCGTGCGGTGCACGCGCTGGCCCGAATCATGTTGCACGGCCGCATCTCTCAGATCCAGACCAGCTGGGTCAAACTCGGCGTGCAGCGCACCCAGGTGATGTTGCAGGGCGGCGCCAACGACCTGGGCGGCACCCTGATGGAGGAGACCATCTCCCGGATGGCCGGCTCCGAGCACGGGTCGTCCAAGTCGGTGGCCGAGCTGGTCGCCATCGCCGAGGGCATCGGCCGTCCGGCCCGTCAGCGCACCACCACCTACGCCGAGCGGGTGGCGTGAGCCCGTGCCCTTGGTGACCCCCGTCTCCTCCGCGACTCAACGTGTCCCGGTGACCGCGGCGTGCGCGTTCGCGGTGCTGGCCGTGGCCGCCGTGGTGACAGTCCGGCTCGGGCCGGGCGTCGAGCGCCCCGGCAGCGAGGTCGTCGAGCACATCGGCGCCCAGGCCGGGCTGATCCGGTTGCAGGCGTTGCTCACCGCGCTGGCGCTGCTGGCCGTCGTCGTGGTGATCGGGTACGTCCGGGACCGGCTGGACGGGCCGGCCGGGCACATCTTCACCATCGGCGCCGCGGTGGCGATCGCGCAGGTCGGTGTGCAGTCCTGGCTGCGGGCCGGGTTGGCGCTGCACCCGGGCAGCTTGGAGCCGACCACCACGCGGGTGCTGGCCGATATCGCCGCCATGTGGGGGCCGCTGCTGTCGGTGGCGGCCATCATGCTGGCCGGCCCGGTGCTCTGGGCGGCCCGGCGGGGACGTTTCCCGCGCTGGATGGCGGTGATCGCCGCGGTCTTCGTCGTCGAACAGTCCGTCGAGCTGCTGACCATCATCGGACCGGTGGGCAGCTTCATCGCCCCGGGCGGCCCGATGACGATGTACGGCGGCGGGACGCTGTTCGGGGTGTTCCTGGTCGCCCTCGGATTCGCCTGCACCACCCCAGCGCCTACTATTGAGCGGCGCGAGCGCGCGCCGTACAGCGACGACCACATCGGAGGAGAACCTTCGTGACCTACGTGATCACCGAAGCCTGCGTCGACATCAAGGACAAGGCCTGCATCGAGGAGTGCCCGGTCGACTGCATCTATGAAGGTGCGCGCATGCTGTACATCCACCCCGACGAGTGCGTCGACTGCGGTGCGTGCGAGCCGGTCTGCCCGGTCGAGGCGATTTACTACGAGGACGACGTTCCGGATCAGTGGTCGCAG
>CAYPTG010000292.1:0-3270 GCA_964413455.1 uncultured Mycobacterium sp.
CGCCGTCGAGCAGCAGAACGGGAGCGGGCATAGGCCCCACGCTAGCCTGGCGACGATGCGGGACCGATGGTCCCGAGGAGGAGCCGGGCCATTGGGGTTAGCCTGGCGACGATGCGGGACCGATGGTCCCGAGGAGGAGCCGGGCCATTCGGGTTAGCCTGGCGGGCATGGCAGCCCGATTCCCCCATGAGGTTTACGCACGTCGGCTGGCGGCAGCGGCGTCCGGTGCCGCCCAGGCCGGGTTGGACGGGCTGGTCATCACGCCCGGCTACGACCTGCGATACCTGATCGGTTCGCGGGCACAGACACACGAGCGGCTCACCGCCCTGGTGATCCCGGCGTCCGCCGATCCGGTCGTGGTGCTGCCCCGGCTGGAGTCGGCGGCGCTCAAGGACTCCGCGGCCGCCGAACTGGGCTTGCGGATCCAGCACTGGGTGGACGGCGAGAACCCCTACGAACTGGTGGTGGAGGCGCTCGGCGGCCGGACCCGGGTCGCCGTCGCCGACTCGATGCCGGCGCTGCATCTGCTGCCGTTGGCGCAGCGGCTCGGTGCCACGCCGGTGCTGGCCACCGGGGTGCTGGCGTCGCTGCGGATGGTCAAGGACGCCGCGGAAATTGAGGCGCTGCGCCGGGCGGGGGCTGCCATTGACCGGGTGCACGCCCGGGTGCCGGAATTTCTGCGGCCCGGCCGTACCGAAGCTGATGTCGCCGCCGATATCACCGAAGCCATTGTGGCCGAAGGGCATTCGGAGGCGGCTTTCGTCATTGTGGGTTCCGGCCCCAACGGGGCCGACCCACACCACGAATGCTCCGATCGGGAACTACAGCCCGGCGACATCGTCGTCGTCGATATCGGCGGACCGGTCGAGCCCGGCTACAACTCCGATTGCACTCGCACCTACAGCATCGGCGAGCCGGCGCCGGAGATCGCCGAGCAGTACGCCGTGCTGCAGCGCGCGCAGGCCGCCGCGGTCGCCGCGGCGCGGCCCGGTGTCACCGCCGAACAGGTCGACGCGGCGGCGCGTGACGTGCTGGCCGAGGCCGGGCTGGCCGAGTACTTCGTGCACCGCACCGGCCACGGCATCGGGCTGTCGGTACACGAGGAGCCCTACATCGTCACCGGCAACAGCCTGCCGCTGGAGTCCGGCATGGCGTTCAGCGTGGAACCGGGCGTCTACCGGCCCGGGCGGTGGGGGGCACGCATCGAGGACATCGTCATCGTCACCGACGACGGGGCGCTACCGGTCAACGAACGCCCGCACGCGCTGACGGTGGTGCCGCTGCCGGGGTAGTGCCGGGCTCGATCTGGCAGCGTCGAGGTCGACGTTTTGGCGGGTTGTCGCCCAAACGTTGGTTTGGGCGATCAAGCGCGCATCAGGAGGGTTGAGGATCCCAGCACTCGATGCACCAGCACCTCGACCACCACGCGCTTCGGGTTGGGGCGCGGGGTGCGATAGCGCTGGGCGTAGCGCAGTTCGGCGTCGCGGACGGCATCTGGGTCGCGGTTCACACTGGAGGTTCCCTCCAGCGACAACCACCGCGCGCCGTCGACCTGGGAGAGCACCCCGAGGTTGCTGCGCTCGGCGTTGACCGCCTTCTGCGACCCGTCGCTGGTGATCACTCGGGCGATCTGGGTGAGCGGGTCGAAGGTAAACCCCACCGCCACCACATGCGGGGACCCGTCGGCGCGCAGGGTGGTCAGCATCGCGAGATGACGTTCGGTGAGGAATGCCAGGGCGTCGCTGGTGAGCCTGGCGGCGGGTTTGGGCATCGGGATCACGCTAGCGCGTATGGGCACAGTGAATAATCCGATCCGTGGCCAACACAGCGGAGACGGGCAGTCCGGGTCCAGTCGTGATCTTCGGCGGCCGCAGCGAGATCGGGCTGGAGCTGGCGACGCGGTTGGCGCCGGGGTCGACGGTGGTGCTGGCCGCCCGCGGCGCTGACCGGCTGGCTGACGAGGTGGCCGCGGTACGGGCCGCCGGCGCGACGGCCGTGCACACCGTGGAGTTCGACGCCGACGACCTCGGCTCGCACGGCCCGCTGGTCGACGCCCTGGTGGCGCAGTACGGGCCGATCGGCACCGCGGTGCTGGCCTTTGGGATTCTCGGCGATCAGGCCCGCGCTGAGACCGATGCCGAGCATGCGGTCTCGATCGTGCACACCGACTACGTCGCCCAGATCAGCCTGCTGACCGCACTGGCCGAGGCGATGCGGGCGGCCGGCCGCGGCCGGCTGGTGGTGTTCTCCTCGGTGGCCGGGGTGCGGGTGCGCCGTGCCAACTACGTCTACGGTTCGGCCAAGGCCGGGCTGGACGGGTTCGCCAGCGGGCTGGCCGACGCCCTGCACGGCAGCGGTGTGCAGCTGCTGATCGTGCGGCCGGGGTTCGTGATCGGCCGGATGACCACCGGCATGGATCCGGCGCCGATGTCCAGTACCCCGGCGCAGGTGGCCGCGGCGACCGCTCGGGCGCTGGCCAACGGCCGCCGGACGGTTTGGGTGCCGTGGGCGCTGCGTCCGGTGTTCTTCGGGATGAAGCTGCTGCCGCAGGCGCTGTGGCGGAAGTTGCCCCGGTGATGAACGAGCGCGCCGTAGGCGGGGGAGTGAAGAGCCGACAATGACCCCGGTGAAGAGTGCTCGATGATCGTCGTGGTCGGCATCGGCGCCGACGGCATAGCCGGTCTCTCCGACAGTTCGCGCGGCGAACTGCGCAGCGCCGCAGTCATTTACGGCTCGCCGCGTCAGCTTGATCTGCTCGACGACACGGTTACCGCTCGCCAGCAGAGTTGGCCCAGCCCGATGTTGCCCGCCTTGGAGCGACTCGACATATCGGGCCGAGATGTCCACGTACTGGCTAGCGGCGACCCGCTGCTGCACGGTATTGGCACCACGCTGATTCGGCTGCACGGCGCGCACCGGGTGCGGATTCTTCCGCACGTCTCCTCGGTGACCCTGGCGTGCGCCCGGATGGGCTGGACCGTCCAGGATGCCGAGGTGATCAGCCTGGTGCGTGCCCCGGTACACACCGCCGTGCGCCGCGGCGGCCAGGCGGTGGTGCTCTCCCGCGATGCCGGCACCCCGGCCGCGCTGGCCGCGCTGCTCGCCGAAACCGGGCGCGGTGCATCGGAATTCACCGTCTTAGAACAGCTCGGTGGGCCGGCTGAACGTATCCGTAGTGACTCGGCCGACGCCTGGTCTGGGTTGGGCTGCAATGGCATTGATGACCTCAACGTCATCGCGGTCCGCTATCTGCCCGACGCCCGCGACCCC
>CAYPTG010000293.1:0-3263 GCA_964413455.1 uncultured Mycobacterium sp.
CGTCGGGAGCGATTCGGCGAGCAGTCGGCCGACGGTCAGCGCCACCCCCAAACCGAACCCGGTACCGAACACGGCGGCCAACCGGTCCTCCAGCGCCGGACGGCGGGGACGTGCCGGCCATCCGCCCGGGACCGCCGGCAGCGGAATCGGCAGGTCCGCACCACCGGGCAACCGGGCCATCCGCTGGTACAGCTCGGTCTCGAATTCGTCGGCGATCTGGCGCACCCGGGTGTGCACCCGCTGCTCGAACCCGGCCAGTTCGCGATGCGACAGCGCTGCGGCTTGCTCTTGCAATTCCGCCCGCAGTGCCGCGCAGCGGGTCCGGGCCTGCCCGGCCAGCGCAATCCGCTCCTGCTGGGCGCGCAGCCGCACCAGGGTGTGTGCTGGTAATCGGCGTCGCCGGGACGTCTCCCGCTCGATGTCGCGGACCCGAGGGTGGCACACCGATTCCTGGGCGGGCCGCGGGCGGTACCGCAGCGTCTCCGGAGTTCCGCCGGCCTGCGCCCAGAGCCGCAGCAGGCCGCGGGCGGCGTCCATCGCACACGCCCGGTGCAGCGCGGACACCGGGCCGCCCGCATAGCGCTGCCAACCCACCGCCTGCCGGAGGTACTCACTGGGGGTGGCATCGGCGGTGATCGCACCGTCGGCTCCGAGCACCTCCAGGGCGGCGGACATCCGGGCCAGCACCACGGCCTCGGCGGCCTGCCAGTCCAACACGCTCGACATCGTCGCAGCGGCGGGAACGCGGCGCGAGTCACCCTCGGCGTGCAGCGAAACCCACGGCCGCACTCCTCAACGCGGCTAACGCCGCTTGATCGTCGTGCGGCGAAAGCAACTGTTGGGTATCAATCTGGTCCGCGATAGCGGCACGCGGGTGTTCATGGGCCACCATGGTCGAATGCATGCGCAGCGTCGGCCGGGCTCCGTCACGCCCGAAACCGCGCCGCCGCACCATATCCGCCGGGTGACCAGCTTCCGGTCCCGCCGGTCCTCACTCACCGAAACCCAGCAGGAGATCTGGGACCGGCTGTGGCCAACGCTGGGCCGCCAAGCGCTGGACAGCTCGGGTGCCACCTCCGGCGCCGAGGTGGTCCCCCTAGATACCCAGGCGTGGTTCGGCCGGCGCGCCCCCCTGATCTGCGAGATCGGCTGTGGCACCGGCACCTCGACACTGGCGATGGCCCAGGCCGAGCCGGATGTCGACGTGCTGGCCGTCGAGGTCTACCGCCGCGGGCTGGCCCAGCTGCTCAGCGCCATAGACCGCCACGGCGTACCGAACATCCGGCTGATTCGCGGCGACGGTGTGGATGTTTTCCAGCATCTGCTCGGCCCGGAGTCACTGACCGGGGTTCGGGTGTTCTTCCCGGACCCGTGGCCCAAATCCCGGCACCACAAGCGTCGTCTGCTCCAGCCGTCGACCATCGCCATGATCACCGACCGGCTGCGGCCCGGCGGGGTGCTGCATGCCGCCACCGACCACGCCGGTTACGCCGAGCAGATCGCGCAGGCCGGTGACGGCCAACCGGGGTTGCGCCGGGTGCGGCCGGGGGAAGCGCTGCCGATATCGGTGCAACGCCCGATCACCAAGTACGAGACCAAAGCCCGGCACGCGGGCAGCGCGGTGACCGAACTTATCTGGATCAAAGACATGTCTGAATCGACGACGGTGGGTGGCAGACGATGACGGTGATCGACCAGACCGACGACCAGCTCGCCTCGGCTGAGGCCTCGGCGGATTCCGCTAGCGCCGAACAGGCCCCATCGAACGCCGACCCGTCCCCGGCGCACGGATCGGCCACCAAACGGGTGCTGCTGGTGTGGGACGCACCCAACCTGGACATGGGGCTGGGCTCCATTCTGGGTGGCCGGCCCACCGCCGCGCACCGGCCGCGCTTCGATGCCCTGGGCCGCTGGCTGCTGACCCGCAGCGCGGAGCTGGCAGCCGGCCGGCCGGAGGTGTCATCGGAACCGGAGGCCACGGTGTTCACCAACATCGCCCCGGGCAGCGCGGACGTCGTACGCCCCTGGGTGGAGGCCCTGCGCAACGTGGGCTTCGCCGTCTTCGCCAAACCGAAGGTCGACGAGGACAGCGATGTGGACGCCGACATGCTGGCTCATATCGCGCTGCGCGGGCGCGAGGGACTGGCCGCGGTGCTGGTGGCATCGGCCGACGGCCAGGCGTTTCGGGCACCGCTGGAGGACATCGCCCGGGAGGGCACCCCGGTATCCGTGCTCGGATTTCGTGAACATGCCAGCTGGGCATTAGCGTCGGATACCTTGGAGTTCGTTGACTTGGAGGACATCCCGGGTGTTTTTCGCGAGCCATTGCCCCGGATCGGCTTGGACTCGCTGCCAGAACAAGGAGCGTGGCTACAGCCGTTCCGTCCGTTGTCCGCATTGCTGACCTCTCGGCTATAACAAGCCGCGCGGTCGTTGCATTAGTCGTTTAGTTAAGGAGATCGAGTGTTCGCCTGGTGGGGTCGCACTGTCTACCAGTATCGATACATCGTTATTGGTCTCATGGTCGCGTTGTGTATCGGCGGCGGCATCTACGGCATCAGCCTGGGCAAGCACGTCACCCAGAGCGGCTTCTACGACGAGGGCAGCCAGTCGGTCAAGGCGTCGCTGATCGCCGACGACGCGTACGGCCGAGACACCTCCGGTCACATCGTGGCGATCTATACCGCACCGGACGGCAAAACCGTCGACGACCCGGAGTTCACCCAGAAGATCGTGGCCAACCTGGACAAGGCCCAGGAAGAGCACCCCGACGAAATCCTGCGGGCCATCGGGTATTTCAAGAACCCCGAGATGTTGGCGAATATGGCCGACGCCGACAAGAAGCACGCCTTCATGTCGATCCAGCTCAAGGGCGATGACGACGACACCATCCTGAACAACTACAAGAAGGTCAAGGACAGCTTCAACATCGACGGTGTCGACGTGAAGCAGGCCGGCCTGCAGCCGCTGGCCAACGAACTCACCGGCACCATCGGCGATGACCAGCAGCGCGCCGAAGTGGCGGCCATCCCGCTGGTGGCGGTGCTGCTGTTCTTCGTCTTCGGCGGCGTGGTGGCGGCCAGCCTGCCGGCCATCGTCGGCGGCCTGGCGATCATGGGCTCCCTGGGCATCATGCGGCTGATCGCAACGGTCACTCCGGTGCACTTCTTCGCCCAACCGGTGGTCACCCTGATCGGGCTGGGCATCGCGATCGACTACGGGTTGTTCATCGTCAGCCGGTTCCGAGAAGAGATCGCCGAGGG
>CAYPTG010000294.1:0-3235 GCA_964413455.1 uncultured Mycobacterium sp.
TGGAACACCTGTGGAACGCCCCCACCAAGGACGTCTACGACTACACCGACGACCCGACGCTGAACTGGAACACCCCCGACGAGGTGATCGTCGGCTTCGAACGCGGCGTCCCGGTGTCCATCGACGGCAACCCGGTCACCGTGCTGGAGGCCATCGTCGAACTCAACCGGCGCGCCG
This sequence comes from uncultured Mycobacterium sp., assembly GCA_964413455.1. Taxonomy (GTDB): domain Bacteria; phylum Actinomycetota; class Actinomycetes; order Mycobacteriales; family Mycobacteriaceae; genus Mycobacterium. Next base: position 178 of record CAYPTG010000294.1, read on the forward strand.
GTGCCCAGGGCGTGGGCCGGCTCGACGTCGTCGAGGACCGGCTGGTCGGCATCAAGAGCCGGGAGATCTACGAAGCCCCCGGCGCGATGGTGCTGGTCACCGCGCACACCGAACTTGAGCACGTCACCCTGGAACGTGAGCTCGGCCGGTTCAAACGCGCCACCGACCAGCGCTGGGGCGAGTTGGTGTACGACGGACTGTGGTTCTCACCGCTGAAGGTCGCACTGGAGTCCTTCGTCGCCAAGACCCAGGAGCGGGTCACCGGCGAGATCCGAATGGTGTTGCACGGCGGGCATATTGCCGTCAACGGCCGCCGCAGCCCCGAATCGCTGTACGACTTCAACCTGGCCACCTACGACGAGGGCGACACCTTCGACCAGTCCGCGTCGAAGGGCTTCGTGCACGTGCACGGCCTGTCCTCGAAGATCGCCGCGCGTAGGGACCTGCGCCCATGATGGCGCCCCTGACGCCCAAACCGACATTTGGGCGCGTTTGTTCGAGTAGATCGCGCCATTTCGTCGATCTCGGCACGGGGTGGGCATATCTCGGCGTCAGATGGCGGGGCTGGCGATGACGACCAACGAAGGTTCGCTGTGGGGCGGACGGTTCGACGACGGCCCGGCCGCCGCGCTGGCTGCGCTGAGCAAGTCCACCCACTTCGACTGGGTGCTGGCTCCCTATGACGTCGCCGCCTCCAAGGCGCACACCCGGGTGCTGCACCGGGCCGGGCTGCTGACCGATGAGCAGCGCGACGGCCTGCTGGTTGGGCTGGACAGCCTCGGTGCCGATGTCGCCGACGGCAGCTTCGGCCCGCTGGTCAGCGACGAAGATGTGCACGGGGCGCTGGAGCGCGGGCTGATCGACCGGGTGGGCCCGGATTTGGGTGGCCGTCTGCGGGCCGGGCGGTCGCGTAACGACCAGGTGGCCACCCTGTTCCGGATGTGGCTGCGCGACGCGATGCGCCGAGTGGGCGACGGTGTGCTCGACGTGGTGGCGGCGTTGGCCGCCCAGGCTGATGCCCACCCGGAGGCGATCATGCCGGGCAAGACTCACCTGCAGGCCGCCCAGCCGGTACTGCTTGCGCATCACCTACTGGCGCATAGCCATCCGCTATTACGCGATGTGGACCGCATCGTCGACTTCGATGCCCGAGCCGCGGTGTCGCCGTACGGTTCCGGCGCGCTGGCCGGCTCATCGCTGGGCCTGGATCCCGACGCGATCGCCGCCGACCTGGGTTTCGCCGCCGCCGCGGACAACTCGATCGATGCCACCGCGGCGCGGGACTTCGCCGCCGAGGCGGCGTTCGTGCTGGCCATGATCGGCGTCGACTTGTCCCGGCTCGCCGAGGACGTGATCCTGTGGAGTACAACGGAATTCGGCTATCTCACCCTGGATGACGCCTGGTCCACCGGTAGTTCGATCATGCCGCAGAAGAAGAACCCCGATATCGCCGAGCTGGCCCGCGGCAAGGCCGGCCGGCTGATCGGGAACCTGGCCGGGCTGCTGGCCACCCTCAAAGCCCAGCCGTTGGCCTACAACCGGGATCTGCAGGAAGACAAGGAGCCGGTGTTCGACTCGGTGGCCCAGCTGGAATTGGTGCTGCCGGCGATGGCCGGGCTGGTATCGACGTTGCGCTTCGACCTCGACCGGATGGCCGCACTGGCCCCGGCCGGCTACACGCTGGCCACCGATGTCGCGGAATGGCTTGTCCGCCAAGGGGTGCCGTTCCGGGTGGCACACGAGGCGGCCGGCGCGGCGGTGCGTACCGCCGAGCAGCGGGGCGTGGGGCTCGACGAGCTGACCGACGCGGAGCTGGCCGCGATCAGCCCCCAGCTCACCGGGCAGGTCCGCGAGGTGCTGACGGTCACCGGTTCGGTCGCGGCGCGCAACGCCCGCGGCGGCACCGCCCCCGAGCAGGTGGGCCGCCAGCTGCGGGGTGTCCAGGAGGCCGTCGTCCGGTTGCGCGCGCAGCTAGACCGACTTGACCGGACTGCCTGACTCCAGCATCTCCGACAACTCCAGCCAACGGGTCTCGGTGCCGGCCAGCTCGGTTTCCAGCTCACGCAATTGTGTTGTGAGACGGCCGATTCCGAGATGATCGGACTGGTCGTGTTCAGCGAGTTCGACATGTTTGGCGTCGATCCGGTCAGCCAGTTTCGTCAGCGCCCGGTCCAGCGCGGCGACCTCCTTCTGGACGCTGCGCAATTCGGCGCCGGACAACCGCCCCGACCCGGACCCCGCCGCCGCGGGGCCGGCGTCAGTGCCGCCGGTCTCCGAGCGGGTAGCGCCCCCAGCGGCCGCGAGTCGCAGATACTCGTCCATCCCGCCGGGTAGATGCCGCAGCCGCCCGTCGAGGATCGCGTACTGCTGATCGGTGACCCGCTCCACTAGATAGCGGTCGTGGCTGACCACGATGAGCGTCCCAGGCCAGGAATCCAGCAGATCCTCCATCGCCGCGAGCATGTCGGTGTCCACATCGTTGGTCGGCTCGTCGAGCACCAACACATTGGGTTCGGCGAGTAGCACCAGCAGCAGATGCAAACGGCGCTTCTGCCCGCCGGACAGCTCGCCGACCCGGGCCGACAGATGTTCGCGGGCGAAGCCGAGCCGTTCCAGCAGCTGCGCCGGAGTGAGTTCCTTGCCGTCGATGACATAGCTGGTCTTGGCGCGGGCCAGCACGTCGCGCACCAGTTCGCCGGCGATCTCGTCCAGCTCGCGGAACTGCTGGTCCAAGACGCCGAGCTGCACAGTCTTGCCGCGCTTGACCCGCCCGGAGGTGGGCGGCACCGTCCCGGTGATCAGGCCGAGCAGGGTCGATTTGCCGGCGCCGTTGGCGCCGAGGATCGCGGTTCGCTCGCCCGGGGCGATGCGCCACACGACATCGCGCAGCACCTCGCGGCCGTCGGGGCCGGGAAAAGATACCGACACGTCGAGCAGGTCGATGACGTCCTTACCGAGTCGGGCCACCGCCAGCCGGTTCAGCTCGATCCGGTCGCGCAGCGGCGGCACGTCCTCGATCAACTGATTGGCGGCGTCGATGCGGAACTTCGGCTTGGAC
>CAYPTG010000295.1:0-3233 GCA_964413455.1 uncultured Mycobacterium sp.
ACCGGCATCATCTCCGAGGGCGAGATCGCGCCGCTGACCCGGGTGGTGTTGCGCAAGAACAAGAACTGCCAGGTGCTACTCGGTGAAGTCACCGACATCAACCTGGCCGCCAAGACCGTCGACTCGGTGTTGCTCGGCCACACCTATTGCACCCCGTACGACTCGCTGATCGTGGCGGCCGGGGCCGGGCAGTCCTACTTCGGCAACGACCATTTCGCCGAATGGGCTCCCGGGATGAAGACCATCGACGACGCGCTTGAACTGCGCGGCCGCATTCTGGGCGCCTTCGAGCAGGCCGAGCGGTCCAGCGACCCGGAACGCCGGGCCAAGCTGCTGACCTTCGTGGTCGTCGGCGCCGGCCCGACCGGTGTGGAGATGGCCGGTCAGATCGCCGAACTGGCCGACCACACCCTCAAGGGCGCGTTCCGGCACATCGACTCCACCAAGGCCCGGGTGATCCTGCTCGACGCCGCACCGGCGGTGCTACCGCCGATGGGTGAGAAGCTCGGTAAGAAGGCCGCCGCGCGGCTGGAGAAGCTGGGCGTGGAGATCCAGCTCGGCGCGATGGTGACCAACGTCGACCGCAACGGCATCAACGTCAAATACGGCGACGGCCGCACCGAACGCATCGAATGCCAGACCAAGGTGTGGTCGGCCGGGGTGGCCGCCAGCCCGCTGGGCAAGATCGTCGCCGAGCAGTCCGGTGCGGAAATCGACCGGGCCGGCCGGGTCAAGGTGATGCCGGACCTGACCCTGCCCGGCCACCCGAACGTCTTCGTGGTCGGCGATATGGCGCTGGTCGACGGGGTCCCCGGAATGGCCCAGGGCGCGATCCAGGGCGCCGGCTACGCCGCCAAGTTGATCAAGGCCGAGCTCAAGGGCGCCAACCCGGCGTTCCGGCAGCCGTTCAGCTACTTCGACAAGGGCTCGATGGCCACCGTGTCGCGCTATTCGGCGGTGGCGAAGGTCGGGCCGCTGGAGTTCGGCGGGTTCATCGCCTGGCTGGCCTGGCTGTTCCTGCACCTGGTCTATTTGGTCGGGTTCAAGGCCCGACTCACCACCGCGTTGTCCTGGATCGGCACCTTCATCGGCAGCCACCGTGGGCAGCTCACCATCACCGAGCAGCAGGCCTACGCCCGGACGCGGATCGAGCAGCTGGAAGAGATAGCCGAGCGGGCCGAGGACACCGAGATCGCTTCCTGAGCCGACGGCGGGTTCTGGGTCGATCACCCCGACGGCTGAAATAGCATGGCGGTGACCCACATTCACCAGGCAAGGGGGAACCATGTCAACTGCACGTCGATCGATCGTCCGCGCGGCGGCGGGGATGATCGGGGCCGTGGCGGTGCTGTTCGGTTCCGCCGGCCTGGCTCAGGCCGACGAACCGGCCCCCGGCTGCACATCGGCCGATATGACCCGAGTGATGTCGGGGATCTCCTCGGCGATGTCGACCTACCTGTTCACCCACCCCGACGTGAATGCCTTCTTCAGCGGTTTGCAGGGCCAGCCGAAGACCGCGGTGCGCGACCAGACCGAGGCCTACCTCAACGCCAACCCCAACGTGCGGGCCGAACTGGAGAGTATCCGGCAGCCGTCGGTGGACTTCCGCACCCGCTGCAACCTGCCGCAACGCGCGCTGATCCTCGCCGACGTCCTGTAGCCGACACTGGCAGCGTCCCCCGCCGCTGCGACCCGGCTAGAACCGATGCCCGGAACGTAGGAAAAGCCCATGCTGAAACCCAACGAGCTGGTGTACCGGCTGCTGCAGCGGCTGCCCCTCCGGATGCTGTCGCTGCGGACCATCGTCATCGTCGCCGCGCTGTCGGTGGTGATCCTGGTGCTCGCCCTGGGCACCTGGGTGTGGGTGGGCGTCACCAACGACCAGTACAGCCAGCTGGACCGGCGGCTGGACTCGGTGAGCAGCCTCGGCGACTTCGGCACCCTGCTGTCCAGTCCGCCGGCACCCGGGTCATCCAATCCGGACGGCAACCTGGTCCGGACGGTGCGGGTGGGCGCGATGACCAAATCGGTGCCCACCGATATCGTGCTGCCCAAGCTGGCCGACGGCTACGCCAACACCACCATCGGCGGCGTGGAATACCGGGTGCGGACCTTCTCGGTGGTCGGCGCGTCGATCGCCCTGGGGGCGCCGGTGGCCCAAACGCAGCGCCGGATCGCCGAGCTGCACTGGCGGGTGGTGCTGATCTGCGGCGGCGTCATCATCGGCACCGTGCTGGTCGGCTGGATCTTCTCGGTCATCATGATCGACCCGTTCCGGCTGCTGGCCCAACAGGCCCGCGCCATCAACGCCCAGTCCAAACCGGAAGAGGTCCAGGTCGGCGGGGTGAGCGAGGCGGTGGAAATCGGCGAGGCGGTCGAGGGCATGCTGGCCCGCATCGGCGACGAGCAGGCCAAGACGCGGGCCGCATTGGAATCGGCCCGGGACTTCGCCGCGGTCGCCTCGCACGAGTTGCGTACACCGCTGACCGCCATGCGCACCAACCTGGAGGTGCTGTCCACCCTCGACTTGGGCGACGAGCAGCGCGAAGAGGTCATCGGCGACACCATCCGCACCCAGAGTCGCATCGAGGCCACGCTGACCGCTCTGGAGCGGCTGGCCCAGGGCGAGCTGACCACCGCCGACGATTTCGTGCCGGTCGACATCACCGAGTTGTTGGACCGGGCCGCCCACGACGCCGAACGCACCTACCCGGACCTGAGTGTCGCCCTGGTGCCGTCACCCGCAGTGACCCTGGTCGGGATTCCGGTGGGGCTGCGGCTGGTGATCGACAACGCCATCGCCAACGCGGTCCGACACGGTGGGGCCACCGAGGTGCGGCTGGCGGCCAGCGACACCGCCGGGCTGGTGCAGATCACCGTCGACGACAACGGCAGCGGTGTGCCGGAAGCCGAACGCGCCAGCGTGTTCGAGCGCTTCGCGCGGGGGTCGACGGCGTCGCGGTCCGGCTCTGGCCTGGGGCTGGCGCTGGTGGCCCAGCAGGCCGAATTGCATGGCGGCACAGCGTCATTGGACACCAGCCCGCTTGGTGGGGCTCGGTTGACGCTGCGGCTTGCGGGCCTGCCGGAACTAACCGCGAACTAGCCGGGCAGGTTCTGTAACCGGACCTGGCCGCGGGCGACCAAACGTTGCCGTTCGTCGCGGATACTCACCAGCCAGAGCTGCTGGGTGCGGCCGCGGTGCACCGGCTCGGAAGCCGCGTACACCGTGCCCT
>CAYPTG010000296.1:0-3219 GCA_964413455.1 uncultured Mycobacterium sp.
TGTCTTTGGCGCGCGTACTCGCGGTCTGACCGTTGGCCACACCGATGATCGTAAGGCTGGGCCCGATTGGTCGGTCGAGTCTCGGCGCGAAGGCCGCCGACGTACTCTGGTCACCGTGCGATTGCAGCGACAGGTGGTGGACTACGCCCTGCGGCGGCGTTCCCTGCTGGCTGAGGTGTACTCCGGGCGTACCGGGGTGACCGAGGTCTGCGACGCCAATCCCTATCTGTTGCGGGCCGCGAAGTTCCACGGTAAGCCGAGTTCGGTGATGTGCCCGATCTGTCGCAAAGAGCAATTGACGCTGGTCTCCTGGGTGTTCGGCGACCATCTGGGTGCGGTCTCCGGATCGGCGCGGACCGCCGAAGAGCTGGTCCTGTTGGCTACCCGGTTCACCGAGTTCGCCGTCCATGTGGTGGAGGTATGCCGAACTTGCAGTTGGAATCACTTGGTCAAGTCGTATGTGCTCGGTGCGCCCCGCCCTGCCAAGGGCACGCCCGGCACCCGGACAGCGCGCCGGTCGGGCGCGCGTACGGCCAGTGAATAGCGGCGAGGGTCCGGACTGGTCGGACGGCCCGCGACACCGCACCGACGACCCGGGACCTACCCACGAACCGGGGCCGACCCACGAACCTGAATCGCCGGCCGCCGAGCGCGACGCCGGTGCGCGGCGGATGCCCCCGCCGGACGACCGGGTGACCGCCATCATGGCGCCGGTGACCGATGACCCCATGGTCGCCGCGCTGCGCGATCCGGTCGAGGAGGTCAAAGCGGTTCTGGACTCCGCTCCCCGACCGACACCGATCTGGCAGTCCTCCCGGTCGGAGAACGCGTCCTCGGGCCCGGCGCCGATGAGCCCGGCCCCGGTGGCGACGCCGTCGGCCACCCCATCGCCGGGCTGGTCTACCCCACCACCGCCGGTTAAGACAGCCCCGGTGCGGGAGCCTATCAAGGCCGTACCGGCCAGGGAGCCGACCAGAGAGCCGATGCCTCCGGCCCTGTCGCCACCACCGCCGTCGAAACCGCTGGTGTCCTCCGCCGCCGTGAGTGACGCCCACCAGCTCTCCGGAGGCGACGCCCACCACCTCTTCAGCGACCGCGTCGATGACGATGACCATGTCGATGCCGACCAGATCGTGGACGAGGAGCGCCCGCGGCGCCGGATAGTGCCCCGCTGGGGGGTGGGCCGCTGGCTGGCCGCGGCCGTCGCGCTGTTCCTGGTGCTGCCGGTGCTCACTTTCGCGCTGGCCTACCTGGTGGTCGAGGTGCCCAAGCCGGGTGACATTCGGACCAACCAGGTGTCGACGATCCTGGCCAGTGACGGCTCCGAACTGGCGAAAATCGTTCCGCCGGACGGCAATCGGGTTGACGTCGACATCAACCAGGTGCCCGAGCAGGTCCGCAACGCGGTGATGGCCGCCGAAGACCGCGACTTCTACTCCAACCCCGGGTTTTCACTGTCCGGGTTCGCTCGCGCCATCCGCAACAACGTGTTCGGCGGCGATATCCAGGGCGGCTCGACGATCACTCAGCAGTACGTCAAGAACGCTCTGGTCGGCGACCAGCGTTCCGGGCTGGGCGGCCTGGTCCGCAAGGCCAAAGAACTGGTGATTTCTACCAAGATGTCCCAGCAGTGGTCCAAAAACGAAGTGCTGCAGGCCTATCTGAACATCATCTATTTCGGCCGCAGCGCCTACGGGATTTCCGCGGCGTCGCGGGCCTACTTCGATAAGCCCGTCGACCAGCTGAACGTCTCCGAAGGCGCGTTGCTGGCGGCGCTGATTCAGCGGCCCTCGACCCTGGACCCGGCGGTCAACCGGGACGCCGCGATCGACCGGTGGAACTGGGTGCTCGACGGCATGGTGACCATCGGTGCGCTCTCCAAAGCCGAACGGGATCAACAGGTTTTCCCGCAGACGGTGTCCCCGGACCTCGCCAAAACCGAGAATCTCACCACCGGCCCCAACGGCCTGATCGAGCGGCAGGTCATCAAGGAACTGCTGGAACTGTTCAACATCGACCAGCAGACGCTGAACACGCAGGGCTTGCAGATCACCACCACCATCAACCCGCAGGATCAGCAGGCCGCCGTGAACGCGGCAGCCACCTATCTGGACGGGCAGATGCCGGAGATGCGCACCGCGGTGGTGTCGATTGACCCGCGTACCGGTGGGGTGAAGGCCTACTTCGGCGGGACCGACGCCGCGGGGTTCGACTTCGCCCAGGCCGGCCTTCCTACCGGCTCGTCGTTCAAAGTGTTCGCGTTGGTGGCGGCGCTGGAGCAGGGCATCGGTCTGGGCTATCAGGTGGACAGCTCACCGCTGAAGGTCGACGACAAGCTCACCATCAACAACTCCGAAGGGGAAAGCTGCGGCACCTGCGATATCGCCGAGGCCCTCAAACGTTCGCTGAACACCGTCTACTACCGGCTGATGCTGAGGTTGAAGAACGGCCCGGAGGATGTGGCCGACGCGGCGCACCGAGCCGGGGTGGCCACCAGCTTCCCCGGGGTGGCCCACACGCTGTCCGAGGACGGCAAGGGTGGTCTGCCGGCACCGGGCGTGGTGCTGGGTAAGTACGAGACCCGGGTCATCGACATGGCCTCGGCCTACGCAACGTTGGCCGCTTCGGGCATCTACCACGCACCGCACTTCGTGGAGAAGGTGGTCAACGCCGACGGTCAGGTGTTGTTCGACGCCGCCGCCCAGGAGAACAAGGGCGAACGTCGCATCGACGCGGCGGTGGCCGACAACGTCACCGCGGCCATGCAGCCGATCCCCGCGTACTCCAACGGCCACACCCTGGCCGGGGGCCGGCCGGCCGCGGCCAAGACCGGAACCCATCAGCTCGGCGACACCGGCCAAAACCGCGACGCTTGGATGGTCGGGTACACCCCGCAGCTGTCCACGGCGGTCTGGGTGGGCACCGTGCAGGGTGACAAGCCGCTGGTGAACAGCTGGGGCGGCCCGGTTTACGGCTCCGGTCTTCCGGCTGACATCTGGAAGGCCACCATGGATGGTGCGCTGGACGGCACCGACTTCCAGGATTTCCCGATACCCGGTGAGATCGGCGGGTACGCCGGGGTCCCGGCGCCGGTCGCGCCGGTGGGTCCCCCGCCACCGCCGGCGCCGATGGCCCCCCTCCCGGTGCCGAACTACCAGCCGCCGGCCCCGAACAACAACAGCAATAACAACAACAACGGCGTGGAGCTGCTGCCCGGGG
>CAYPTG010000297.1:0-3217 GCA_964413455.1 uncultured Mycobacterium sp.
CGCGCTGCTCGGACCATTCGGCGTGCTGGCCGTAGTCCTGGCCCTTGTTGTGGTGCTTCTTACCGGGATGGGCCCACTGGTAGGCCAGCAGCGCCCGCAGCCCGGCGGCTTTGTCCGCGTCGTCGCCGGGCATCCGCTCCCACAGTGTGCCCTTGGCGTGCACCACCTCGTCGTGGCTGATCGGCAGCACGAAGTGCTCGTTGTAGGCATACAGCATGGAAAACGTGATCTGGTCGTGGTGCTCGCCGCGCAGCCGTGGATCGCGGTGCAGGTAGTTCAGCGTGTCGTGCATCCAGCCCATATTCCACTTCATCGAAAACCCAAGCCCGCCAAGGGTTGTCGGCTGGGTGACGCCGGGCCATGAGGTCGACTCCTCGGCGATGGTGACCACCCCCGGCACGGTCTTGTGCACGGTGGCGTTCATCTCCTGCAGGAACTGCACCGCCTCCAGGTTCTCCCGGCCGCCGTGGATGTTCGGGGTCCACCCGTCGTCCGGCCGGGAGTAGTCCAGGTACAGCATCGAGGCCACCGCATCCACCCGCAGGCCGTCGACGTGGAAATCCTGTAACCAGAACAGCGCGTTGGCTACCAGAAAATTGCGCACCTCGGGCCGGCCGAAGTCGAAGACGTAAGTGCCCCAGTCCAATTGCTCACCGCGCTGCGGGTCGGCGTGCTCGTAGATCGGGGTGCCGTCGAAGCGCCCGAGCGCCCAGCCGTCCTTGGGGAAGTGCGCCGGAACCCAGTCCACGATCACCGAGATCCCAGCCTGGTGCAGCCGGTCCACCAGATAGCGGAAGTCATCCGGTGTGCCGAACCGCGAGGTCGGCGCGTAATAGGAGGTGACCTGGTAACCCCACGACCCGCCGTACGGGTGCTCGGCCACCGGCAGCAGCTCCACATGGGTAAAGCCCTGGGCGACAACGTAATCGGTCAACTGATCGGCCAGTTCGCGGTAGCTCAGGCCGGGTCGCCATGAGCCCAGGTGCACCTCGTAGGTGCTCATCGGCGACGACACCGGGTCATCGGTTGCCCGGCGGGCCATCCACGCGCCGTCGTCCCAGCGGTAGTCCGAGACGAACACCCGGGACGCGGTCTGCGGGGGAACCTCGGTGGCAAACGCCATCGGGTCGGCCCGGTTGCTCACCGTGCCGTCCGCGCCGTGCACCCGGAACTTGTACAGCCCGTCCAGCGCGAACCCCGGCCAGAACAGCTCCCACACCCCGGAAGACCCCAGCACCCGCATCGGGGCGTCGATGCCGTCCCACCCGTTGAAATCGCCGATCAGGCTGACGCCGCGGGCGTTAGGCGCCCATACCGCGAACGACACCCCGTCCACCACTCCGTCCGGGGTGTGAAACGAGCGCGGATGCGCCCCCAGGATTTCCCACAGCCGTTCGTGGCGGCCCTCGCCGAACAGATGCAGGTCCACCTCGCCCAGCGTCGGCAGGAAGCGATACCCGTCGGCCAGCACCGCCGACCCGCCGTCGGCACCGTGCACTTCGAGCCGATAGTCGATCAGGTCGGTGAACGGCAGCGCCACCGCGAACAACCCGGCCCCGACCGGCGTCATCGGATAGCGCCGGTCACCGACCAGCGCTGCCACCGCCGAGGCGTGCGGCCGCAGCGTGCGGATCACCGTGTGTCCGCCGTGCTCGTGGGCGCCCAGGATGGCATGCGGATCGGGGTGCACCCCGGCGACCAGCCGGGCCAGCTCGGCGGGCGGCGGTGCCAGGTCGGGGCCGGCCGGGTCGCGGGTCATCGCGGCCTCACTCCCGGCGCAGCAGGGTGGTCCGCTGCTCGGCCGGGATCGGCGGCAGGGTCAGGATGTGCGCGACGGCCTTGGCCGGGTCCAGCCGCACGTAGTTGGACCGCTCCCACTGGTACTGCTCCCCGGAGATCTCGTCGTGCACGGTGAACCGGTCGTCGTCGCGCATGCCGAGAGCCCCCATATCCAGCCAGATGGTGCCCGCCGCGGCAGCCGACGGGTCCAGGTTGACGACGGTCAGCATCGCGTCGCCGGTGACCGGGTCGAACTTGCTGTAGGCCAGCAGCGAATCGTTGTCGATCCCGTGGATGCGCAGCGTGCGTTGCTGACACAGCGCCGGGTGCCGGCCGCGAATCTTGTTGAGCCGGGCCAAAAACGGCTCCAGCGAGCGGCCCTGGGCCAGCGCCCCGGCGAAATCTCTGGGGCGCAGCTCGTACTTTTCCGAGTCCAGGTATTCCTCGCTGCCCGGCCGTACCGGCTGGCTCTCGTACAGCTCGTATCCGGCATACACCCCCCACGACGAGCCCATGGTGGCGGCCAGCACCGCGCGAATCGCGAACATCGCCGGTCCGCCGAGTTGCAGGCTCTCGTGCAGGATGTCGGGGGTGTTGACGAACAGGTTGGGCCGGGCGTAGTCGGCGTGCTCGGCGATCTGGCGGCCGAACTCCTCCAGCTCCCACTTGGCGGTACGCCAGGTGAAGTACGAATACGACTGGGTGAAGCCCAGTTTGGCCAGCCCGTACAGTCGCGCCGGACGGGTGAACGCCTCGGCCAGGAACAGCACGTCGGGGTCGGCGGCCTTCACCTCACCGATCAGCCAGGCCCAGAAGTCCGGCGGCTTGGTGTGCGGGTTGTCCACCCGGAAGATGTTGACGCCGTGGGCGATCCAATGCCGGACCACCCGCAGCACCTCGGTGTAGAGCCCGTCCGGATCGTTGTCGAAGTTCAGCGGATAGATGTCCTGATACTTCTTCGGCGGGTTCTCCGCGAAAGCGATGGTGCCGTCCGGCAATTCGGTGAACCACTGCCGGTGCTCACTCGCCCACGGGTGATCCGGCGCGCATTGCAGCGCCAGGTCCAGCGCGACTTCCAGCCCCTCGGCGCGGGCCGCGGCGACGAAGGCATCGAAGTCGTCGATGGTGCCCAGCTCGGGGTGCACCGCGTCGTGGCCGCCGGCCGCGCTGCCGATCGCCCATGGCGAGCCGACGTCCCCGGGCTGCGCGCTGACCGCGTTGTTGCGGCCCTTGCGGTGCACCGTGCCGATCGGGTGGATCGGCGGCAGGTAGACGACGTTGAAGCCCATGCCGGCGATGCGCGGCAGTTCGGCCGCCGCGGTGGCGAACGTCCCGTGTACCGGGGTTCCGTCGGCGTCCCGGCCGCCGGTGGACCGCGGGAACATCTCGTACCAGGCGCTGCGGCCGGCCAGCGGCCGGTCCACCCACACCCCATAGT
>CAYPTG010000298.1:0-1945 GCA_964413455.1 uncultured Mycobacterium sp.
TGGCCCGCGAAGAAGGCGTGTTCGTCGAACCGGCGTCGGCGGCCAGCGTCGCCGGTCTACTCAAAGCCGTCGACGACGGCTGGGTGCGGCCCGGTTCGACGGTGGTGTGCACGGTCACCGGCCACGGCCTCAAAGACCCCGACACCGCGCTGCGCGACATGCCGACGGTGACCGCGTTGCCGGTTGAGCCGGCCGCCGTGGTGGCGGCACTGGGATTGGACTGACCGAAATGCGACGCCGGTGACCACGCTGCTGCCCGCCGGGCTGGCCGGCCGCGCCACCGTCGCGGCCTCCAGTGCCAACCTCGGCCCGGGCTTTGACAGCCTCGGCCTGGCGCTGGCCCTCTACGACGAGATCAGCGCTGAAACCTGCACCGGGCCAACGATTGTCGACGTCGAGGGTGAAGGCCAAGGTCAGGTGCACTCCGGCCCGGAGAACCTGGTCGCCGTCGCCATCCGGCGCGGGCTGTCCGCCGCCGGGGTCGAGGCCGACGGGTTGAACGTGCACTGCCGCAACGTCATCCCGCACTCGCGCGGCCTGGGATCGTCGGCCGCGGCGGTGGTCGGCGGCCTGGCGGTCGCCAATGCTCTTGTGGCCCAGTCGGATCGCAAGCCGCTCACCACCGACCAGCTGGTTCAGCTGGCGTCGGAGTTCGAAGGCCACCCGGACAACGCCTCGGCGTCGGTGCTCGGCGGCGCGGTGGTGTCCTGGTCGGAGTCGGCGCCGCAACCGGTCGGCGACGGTGAGTCACCCCGCTACTTCGCCGCACCGCTGCGGCTGCACCCCGGCATCCGGCTGTTCGTCGGCATCCCGGAGCTGCAGTCCTGCACCGCCGAAACCCGGGTGCTGTTACCCACCTCGGTCAGCCACCGGGAAGCACGTTTCAACATCAGCCGTACCGCGTTGCTGGTGTTGGCGCTGACCGAGCGCCCCGACCTGCTGCTGGCCGCCACCGAAGATCTGCTGCACCAGCCGCAGCGCGCCCCGGCCATGCCGGCCTCGAATGAATACCTCCAGTTCATGCGCTCGCACGGGGTGGCTGCGGTGATCTCCGGCGCCGGTCCCACGGTGCTGGCGCTGACCGACCGGGCCGGCATTTCCTCGGAAGTCCACGAGTTCGGCGAACAGAGCGGGTTCGCCGTGCGCGAAGTGGGCGTGGGCGAAGCGGTGCGTTGGAGTTGAGTACCGCCGAGCACAACCGCCTCGAAGAAGCCAAAGCCGGCGGGGTGGACTGGCGCCGCTGGGGCACCTACCTCAGCGAGCGGGCCTGGGGGACCGTCCGCGAGGACTACAGCGCCGACGGCGACGCCTGGTCGTTCTTCCCGTTCGAGCACGCCCGCAGCCGCGCCTACCGGTGGAACGAAGACGGGCTGGCCGGCTGGTGTGACCGCGACCAGATCATCTGCCTGGGCCTGTCGCTGTGGAACGGTCGCGACCCGATCCTCAAGGAACGTCCGTTCGGGCTGACCAACGCCCAGGGCAATCACGGCGAGGACGTCAAGGACTACTGGTTCTACACCGACAACCTGCCCAGCCACGCCTATGCGTCGATGGTCTACAAGTACCCGCAGGCCGAGTTCCCGTACGACGATCTGGTGCGCACCAACGCCTCTCGCGGCCAGGATGTCGGCGAATACGAACTCTTCGACGCCCTGAAAGACGAATGGCTGGCCCAGCGCTACTTCGACGTCGCGGTCGAATACGCCAAACCCGCACCCGAAGATCTGGTGTGCCGGATCACCGTCACCAACCGTGGACCCGACCCCGCGCCGATCCACGTGCTGCCGCACCTGTGGTACCGCAACACCTGGTCCTGGAAAGCCGGTCAGCAGCGGCCGCGGATCACCAAGACCGGCCCCGGTGCCGCCACCACCAGCCACCCCACACTGGGGAAGCGCTGGTACTACGTCGCCAGCTCGATCGCCGGCTCCGAAGACCCGCCAGC
>CAYPTG010000298.1:1955-3207 GCA_964413455.1 uncultured Mycobacterium sp.
ACGCTTCGGTGACCGCCAAGGACGGCATCAACGACTATGTGCTGCACGGCGATTCGCAGGCGATCAGCACCGAGTTGGGCAGCAAGATGGCCGCCCATGTGCACGCCACCCTGGGTGCCGGCGAATCGCTCACCGTGACAGTGCGTTTCGCGCCTTCGGAGCTGTCGATGCCGTTCGCCGAAGCCGATACGGTGCTGGCCAACCGAAAAGCCGAAGCCGACGAGTTCTACTCCGCCGTCGCCGCCAACGATCTCAGCGCCGATGAACGGTTGGTGCAGCGGCAGGCGTTCGCCGGGCTGCTGTGGTGCAAGCAGTTCTATCACTACCGGGTGCGGCGCTGGCTGCAAGGCGACCCCGCTCAGCAGCCACCGCCGGAGCAGCGCTGGAAGGGGCGCAACCACGACTGGCAGCACCTGGTGCTGTCCGACGTGATCCTGATGCCCGACGCCTGGGAATATCCGTGGTTTGCCGCGTGGGACTTGGCATTTCACTGCGTCTCGGTCGCGCTGATCGACCCGGAGTTGGCCAAACAGCAGGTGCTGCTGCTGTTGCAGTCCACCACCCAGCACCCGCACGGCCAGGTGCCGGCCTACGAATGGTCCTTCGGCGACACCAACCCGCCGGTGCACGCCTGGGCCGCGTGGCAGGTGTACCAGCTGGACCGCTATCTGACCGGCGTCGGCGACCGGGCTTTTCTGGCACTGGTGTACCGCTCGGTGAGCCTGCAGGTGATGTGGTGGCTCAACCAGAAGGACGCCTCGGATCGCGGGGTGTTCGGCGGCGGCTTCCTCGGCATGGACAACATCGGCGTTTTCGACCGCGATATGCCGCTGCCCACCGGCGGCGAACTCGCGCAGGTCGACGGCACCTCCTGGATGGCCGCGCTGGTGCTGCACCTGTTGGAGATCACCGTCGAGCTGTCCCACGAAGATCCCGGGTACCTGCACATGTTCGGCCGCTGGGTCTGGAACGCCTGGCTGATCGCCAACGCCCTGGAAAAGGGCAGTGGGCATGTCAGCTTCTGGAACCCGGAAACCGGCTTCTACCACGACGTTATCGAGCTCGCCGACGGCTCCGCGCAAAGCCTGGAAGTCTTCTCGGCGCAAGCCCTGGTCCCGCTGTTCGCCGGGATATCGCTGCCGCTGACCGCGCACAACGCTGTGCAGACGATCCGCGACTTGGTCGCCGCGCTGGCGCTGACCTACGAACACACCGAGGCCGACCTCCGGCTGGAAATCGACGGCGGCGACGG
>CAYPTG010000299.1:0-3207 GCA_964413455.1 uncultured Mycobacterium sp.
CCATCCCGCTGGCCGAGAACATGCCCTCGGCCACCGCCCAGCGGCCCGGGGATGTGCTGACCCAGTACGGCGGCACCACCGTCGAGGTGCTCAACACCGACGCCGAGGGCCGGTTGGTGCTGGCCGACGCGATCGTGCGGGCTTGCGAGGACAAGCCGCAGTATCTGATCGAGACCTCCACGCTGACCGGTGCGCAGCTGATCGCGCTGGGGTCGCGGACGCCGGGCGTGATGGGTAGCGACGAGTTCCGAGACCGGGTGGCGGCGCTGTCGCAGCAGGCGGGCGAGAATGGCTGGCCGATGCCGTTTCCCGAGGAGCTCAAAGAGGAGCTCAAGTCGACGGTGGCCGATCTGGCCAACGCCAGCTGGAAGCGTCTGGCCGGCATGCTGTGGGCCGGGGCGTTCCTGCGCGAGTTCGTCGCCGAAGGCGTGCCGTGGGCGCATATCGACGTCGCCGGCCCGGCGTACAACACCACCGGCGCGTGGGGGTACACCCCGAAGGGCGGCACCGGGGTGCCGGTGCGGACCATGTTCGCGGTCCTGGAGGACATCGCCGCGAACGGGTGAACGAACGGGCGAGCTTGCGCTACACCACCTTCCCGCGGGCGGTGCTGCGCAGCACCTGGGGCAGCAGCTTGGACGTCCCGTAGAGCAGGTAGGCCTCCGGAGCCACCGGGCGGACCGCTTTGTTGGTGCGCACCGCGGACAGAATCGCGGCGGCCACCTTCTCCGGCCCGTACCGGCGCAGCTGGAACATCCGCTCCAGCTGCGCGCGCCGGCCGTCCACCATCGACTGCCGTCCGTCGGAGGCGTGGAAGCCGGTGGCCGAGACGATGTTGGTGTTGATCAGCCCGGGGCAGATGGTGGTCAGTCCGACGCCGGCGGCATCCAGTTCGGCCCGCAGGCAATCGGAGAACATGTATACCGCGGCTTTGGAGGTGCAGTAGGCGTTCAGCGAGCTCAGCGGCGCGTAGGCCGCCATTGAAGCGACGTTGACGATGTGCCCGCCGGTCCCCCGCTCCACCAGCCGCTTGGCGAAGGCCCGGCAGCCGTTGACCACTCCGCCGAGGTTCACGTCGAGCACCCGGTCGTACTCCTGCGCCGGGGTGTCCAGGAACGCACCGGCCACGCCGATACCGGCGTTGTTGACGACAATGTCGGGGACGCCGTGCTGGTCGCAGACCTGCGCGGCGAAGCGTTCCACGGCCTCGGCGCCGGCCACGTCCACCACATACGGGTGCGCCACCCCGCCGGTGCCACGGATCGTGGCGGCGGTCGCCTCGGCGGCGGCGGAGTCGATATCACTGACGATCACCTCTGCGCCCTCAGCGGCGAACGCGCACGCGGTGGCCCGGCCGATACCGCTGCCAGCGCCGGTGACGGCCACCAGCAGGTCACCGAATTCCATTCGCGGACGGCCGATTTCGGCGTGCAGCAGGGCCCGACTGGCCGGGGCACCATCGATATGCGCGACGAACTCGGCGATGGCCCCGGCCACCACCTGCGGGTGTGACAGCGGCGACCAGTGCCCGGCGCGGATGTCCCGGCGCCACAGCCGCGGTACCCAACGCGGCGTGTCGTCGTAGACGTGCGGCCGGATGAACTTGTCCTCGGTGTTGACCAGCAGTTGCACCGGGACCGCCACGTGCCGGTCGCCGGAGCCGGACCGCAGGGCGCGCGGAAAGTTGGCGCGGTAGATCTTCATCCCGTTGGCGGCGTCGGCGACGAAGGTGCCGCCCTGGTGTCGCCGCTGCGGCGGGACGCCCGGGTTGATCACGTAGCGGCGGACCGCGTCGGCCATAAAGCCGCGCATCGCCGCCGGTGCCACCGTGGTCCGGAAGAACGTCATGTAACCGAAGTGCAGGCCCTGACTGAGCGCGCGAGCGAACCGGCGGGGCCGATACGGGCGGGTCAGGCCGTCGCGCAGGAATTGGGTCAGCTGGCCGGGGTCCGGGCCGGAGATCGAGGTGTAGGACGCGACCCGCTGGCCGGCCTGCGGCCGGGTGACGTATTCCCATACGGTGGCCGCGCCCCAGTCGTGGCCGACGACGTGCACCGGGGCGCCGGGGCTGATGGCGGCGGCCACGGCGTCGACGTCGTCGGCGAGCTGCTCGACGATGTAGGCCGACACCGCTTCGGGCACCTCCGAGGCGCCCGCTCCGCGGCTGTCGTAGCGGATGATCCGATGGGTGGGCGCCAACTCGGCGACCACGCTGTCCCACAGCACATGCGAGTCGGGCCAGCCGTGCACCAGCAGCACCGTCGGCCCCTGCGGGTTGCCTTCCTCGTAGACCGCAAGCCGGGTTCCGTCATGGGCGGTGACGTTGTAGCGGATCTGCATCTGTCGATTATGGGCGCTTACGCGCCGGTATCCGGCCTCGGAATGACAGGATGGAGGTCGACCGACGTGACTAGTAGGGAGTCAACACACATGGCCGTCTCCGTCCAGATGCCCGCACTTGGCGAGAGTGTCACCGAAGGCACCGTGACCCGCTGGCTTAAGCAGGAGGGTGACACCGTCACGGCCGACGAGCCGCTGTTGGAGGTGTCCACGGACAAGGTGGACACTGAGATCCCAGCGCCCGCGTCGGGGGTGTTGACCAAGATCGTGGCCAGGGAGGACGACACTGTCGCCGTCGGCGGTGAGCTCGCGATCATCTCCGACGCCGGGGAAGCAGCCCCGTCCGCTCCGGCCGCACCCGCCGAAGCGCCCGCTGCTGAGCCGACGGTCGCCGCAGAGCCGGCGCCTGAACCTGAGCCGGCGCCTGTCGCGGTTGCCCCGGCCGCCCCGGCCGCCGAGCCCGCGCCGGCGGCAGGTGGAGCGGCGACGCCGGTCCTGATGCCCGAACTCGGCGAATCGGTCACCGAAGGCACGGTGACGCGCTGGCTGAAGAAGGTCGGCGACTCGGTGGCGGCCGACGAGCCGCTGGTGGAGGTGTCCACCGACAAGGTGGACACCGAGATCCCGTCGCCGACGGCTGGAACCCTGCTCAGCATCACCGCCGCTGAGGATGTGACGGTGCCGGTCGGCGGTGAGCTGGCCAAGATCGGTGCGCCGGGCGCTGCACCAGCCCCGGCCACTGCACCCGCGCCCGCGCCGGCTCCTGCCGCAGCTCCGGCACCGACCCCTGCGCCCGCGCCCACCCCGGCACCCGCCGCAGCTCCCGCACCGACACCGGCACCCGCACCCGCCCCTACTCCAGCCCCG
>CAYPTG010000300.1:0-3175 GCA_964413455.1 uncultured Mycobacterium sp.
ACCGCCGCGACTGGTTCAAGTGGCTCGGCAGGGTGCGCAACGACAACGCCAAGGTGATAGCGGCCGTGACGGCGGGGGAGACGTTCATCGTCACGCGCAACGGCGAGCCGGTCGCCGAGTTGCGTCCGATCCGGCATCACCGGCGAACCTTCGTCAGCCGCCGGGAGATTGACGAGATGGCCGCGGTCGGGGTCCGCATCGACCACCGTCGGTTCCGTGACGACCTTGACCGGGCCTTCGACCAGGAGGTCCCCCGGTGACTGCGGCCGGCCTGCTCGACACGTCGGTGGTGATCGATTGGTCTGACCCGGCGGTGCGCGCCGCGCTGCCCGACGAGGTGGCGATCTCCGCCGTCACATCCGCCGAGTTGGCCGCAGGGCCCCTGCTGGCCGGCGATCCGGTCGAGGCGGCCAGGCGGCAGGCCCGGCTCCAGGAGGTCGAGGCCAAGTTCGAGCCGATTCCGTTCGACGCTGCCGCCGCGCGCAGTTATGCACTCGTCGCGGCAGCTGCGCTCGGGAGGGGCCGGCACCCCCGCGCGAGATTCGCCGACTTGCTGATCGCGGCAACCGCCCACGCTCAGCGTCTGGATGTCTACACCCGCAATGTCACCGACTTCGACGGCCTTGGCGACTTGATTCAGGTAATCGGAGTCTGACCCATGGCCGCGCAGAGGGGATCAATGTCGGTAGGCCCGGCTACTCTGCCGAATACGCTGGGGATATCGCCCAGCGTGTGAGAAAAGCGGGGTTGACGACGATGGCTGCAGGCTGCGTATGAGCGGTAGGGGTTCATCGGACTCCAATATCGGCTGCGGCTTCCTTCTCGGCGTTTTCTTCCTCATCGCGGTGGTGCCGAAGCCGGTCTGGATATTCCTCGGCGTCGTCGTCGGCGCGGCAGCTGTGGGCGGGATTGTTTACCTCATCGGCACTGCGGTCGATAACCACCGTGCTGCGCAGGCCGCTCACGTTCAACGGGAACGTGAAGAGCGAGCCCGCATGGAGAAACAACGACGCATCGATACCTTCGGCAAGCGGAATGCCGCGCTCGTGGAGTTCGCGCTGAGCGCTGTGCGACAGGTGGCCACGTCTGAGGCTGCCAGTGCGGGATGGCTGGGTGATGTCGACTTCAGCGCCGATATCGAAGGGATCAGCGACAACTTCGAAAAGGCGCACGCGCTACGCAACGTAACCAGCAAGCTCTCTGCGCTGGACAAACTCGGCGCCGACGATCGCAAGATCCTTGCGGAAGCAAAGACGACTATCGCGAGTCTGGAGGGCGCTGCGATCGAGCGGGTGGAACTGATCGGCAAGTGCGCCAAGGAAGCACAACTCATCGACCAATCGCTACACGCCGAACGCGATGATGCGCGGGTCGCCGAGCGGCGCGCTGAGTTGCATGCGAAGTTGAGCGCCATGCTCTACGGGATTGAGGCCGCTCCCGGCGCCGCCCCAGCGGATTCGGCGGTCGACGCGGTCATGGCACGCGTGCAGGCCTATCGGGAGATCAAGAACCAGATTCAGCAGGCTCGTGATTGTGGACCCGGATAACTGTGGGTCGGTCAACCGGTGAGCTGACCCCAGCTCGTCCGTAGGTCCGCCCACGGCCCCACCGCCGCCACCTTCCCGTCGACCAGCACCACCACCCGGTCGGCTTGCGCCAAAGCCGCTTGCTTTGAGGTCGCACCGAGCACGGTGATGCCGCGGGCGCGAAGGTCCGCCCACAGCGCCACCTCGGTGACCGCGTCTAACGCACTCGAAACATCGTCGGCGAGAAGCAGTTCCGGTTCGGTGGCCAACGCCCTGGCCAGCGCGAGCCGCTGGACCTGGCCACCGGACAGGCGGACACCGCGGTGACCGACTAGCGCGTCGACGCCACCCGCGGAGTCAATGTCTTGGGTGAGTTGCGCGTCGGCGATCGCCTGATCGATCTCACGCTCGTGGTCGAGGCGAATGTTGTCGGCGAAGGTACCGGAGAGCACCCGGGGAATCTGTGCAACGTGCGCGACCTGCCCGGGTCGAAGGAACGTCTGGGCATCGGCCACGTCGACGTCGTTCCAGCGGATCGTGCCGGTGTGGCCGACCAACCCGCACAGGGCAGACAGCAGACTGGACTTACCCGATCCCACCTGCCCGAGCAGCATGACGAGTTCGCCCGAATCGATCGTCAGGTCGACGCCGGTGACACCGCGGGTGCCGTCGTCGTGTACAGCGGTCAGATTGTGTATATGCAAGCGGCGCAACGGTGTTCGTTTCGCAGGTGCTGGCGGCGGTGCGGTTCCGTTCCACGGGTCGACGCCGTCCGGAATGTCCATCAGGTCCGATCCGCCGGCGAACCGCATGGTTTCCAGCTGCCAGGCGCGGGTGCCCGGCGCCTCGGTGACGACCGCCCCGGCGACGGTGCCGAAGTAGCCGAATCCGGCGACTGCACCTGAAACCAGCAGTGCCGCAGCCAAACTCCAGCCGCCCAACAGGTAGACGACCCACGCTGCGACCACCCCCAACTGCACCATTGCCAAGGGGACGCCGACTAGGAGCGACTCGATCCGGTGCTCACGCACCGCGGCCTGGACGCGTCCGCCATCGACCCGGGCAAGATGCTGATGCACATCGTCGGTCGCAGCCGCGAGCTTGACTGTGCGTACACACTCCAGTGTCGACACCAGCGCCCGGCCGAACCGTGCACGCATCGCCGACGCCGCGGCGGCCGAACGTCCGGCCATCGGACGGCCCGCGATCGAGGCCAGCGCGGCGGCGCCCATCACCGCCAGCAAGATCGCGCCGGCGATCGCCGTCCCGCTGAGCAGTGACGCGATCACCGCGACGGCCACACCGCTGATCACGTCGACCCAGCGGTCGGCGTAAATCAGGAAACGGTCGGAATCCAGCACCCGGGATACCACTTCGCCCGGCGGGGTTCGGGCGAGGCGATGCTGACGGGTTTGCGCGTCCAGCACGGTCATCCGAATCCGCAGCGAACACGCCGTCCACCACGGCATGTATCGACGGATGGCCCACGCCAACAGGAACGGCTGCGCGAGGATGCTCACGCTCACCGCGACAGTGAGCGCCACCGGCGTCATGCCGTGTTTCAGACCCTCAACCAGTCGCCCCCAGAAGAATCCACTGATGGCGCCGGTCGCGCCAACCATCGCGGTAAGGGTGAACAACACGGTGCC
>CAYPTG010000301.1:0-1923 GCA_964413455.1 uncultured Mycobacterium sp.
GTCGAGCGGCGCGACGGCGACGTGGCAAGCCTGATCGCCGACGCCTCCTACGTACTGAGCGAGTGGGGTTGGCGTACCCAGCGCGACCTGGCCGATATGTGCCGCGACGCATGGAGATTTCAGGAACGCAACCCGGACGGCTATCCCGGGTAGCTCGGCGTTGTCGTGTCCGGCACGGTTACCGTGGCAGGTCGGTGCAACGCAAGGAGGCTCGGCAAGGAATGGTCAACCGGCTGTCGACTTCCGACGCGGCCTTCTATCACTGGGAGGACACCGCCACCCCGATGTACGTCGGCTCGCTGTCCATCCTGCGCCGGCCCCGCGGCGGACTGAGCTACGACACGCTGCTGGAGACGGTGGAGCGGCAGTTGCCGCAGGTTCCGCGGTACCGACGCAAGGTCCGGGAGGTGACGCTGGGGATCGCGCGCCCGGTGTGGATCGATGACCCCGACTTCGACATCACCTATCACGTCCGGCGCTCGGCGCTGCCGTCCCCGGGCAGCGACAGCCAGCTGCACGAGCTGGTGTCCCGGCTGGCCAGCCGCCCGCTGGACCGCGGCCGCCCGCTGTGGGAGATGTATCTGATCGAGGGCCTGGAACGGAACCGGCTGGCGCTGTTCCTCAAGTCCCATCAGGCGCTCATCAACGGGATGACGGCGGTGGAGATCGGTCACGTCATCGCCGACCGCAGCCGCCGGCCCGCCGATGCCGGCGAGGACATCTGGTTACCGCCGCGTGAACCGTCGGACGGCCGGCTGGTGCTTGACGCGGTCGGAGACTGGCTGGCCAGGCCCGGTCAGGAGCTGCAGGCGCTGCGCTCGACGATGGTCGATATGGCCACCAGCAGCGCCGATCTGATTCAGGTCGGCCGCCGGGCGGCCTACATGGCGCGCCGGGTGGTCGGCCGCAGCGCGCCGAGCAGCCCGCTGAACACCACTGTGTCGCGGCATCGCCGGTTCACCGTGGCCTCGGCTGCGCTAGCCGACTTCCGCCGGCTGCGGGCCCGCTATGACTGTGACGTCAACGATGTGGTGCTCACGGTGATCGCCGGTGCGCTGCGCAACTGGCTGCTGTCCCGCGGCGAGCCGGTGGGCGCCAACCTGTCGGTGCGGGCGATGGCCCCGACGTCGGTATACCCGGACGTCGACATGGAGGCGGCCGGGCCCGGGCAGGCGATCAGCGAGGTGGCGCCGTTCCTCATCGATCTGCCGGTGGGGGAGGCCAATCCGGTGGTGCGGCTGTCTCAGATCGCGCACGCCACCGAATCTCATTCGGCGGTCGCCAGTCTGGTGGACGCACGCACCATCGTGACGTTGTCCGGCTTCCCGCCGCCCACCCTGCACGCGATGGGTACCCGGGTGGCGACCCAGTTCCCGCCGCGGCAATTCAATCTGCTGATCACCAATGTGCCGGGGCCGCAGATGCAGATGTATGTCGCCGGCGCGAAACTGCTTGAAACCTATGCGGTTCCGCCGCTGCTGCACGATCAGGTGCTGGCCATCGGGGTGACGTCTTATTGCGGCATGGTCTATTTCGGCATCAACGCCGACCGGGACGCGATGAGCGACGTCGATGTGTTTCCCGAGTTGTTGGCCGAGTCGCTCGAAGAACTGATCGACGGCGCGCAGTAATCGACTGGCCGCGCAGGTGGGATTCGCGCGTACGATGCGCCGGTGAGCAAAGGCAAGTCCACCAACTCCGGCGGCAAGGTGTCGAACCGGGTCTACGAGGCCGAATTGTTCCGGCTGCAAACCGAGTTGGTGAAACTGCAGGAGTGGACCAGAGCCACCGGAGCGCGGATCGTCATCCTCTTTGAGGGCCGCGACGCCGCCGGCAAGGGCGGCACCATCAAGCGGATCACCGAGTACCTGAGTCCGCGTAGCGCCCGCATCGCCGCGCTGCCCGCGCCCAGCGACCGGGAAC
>CAYPTG010000301.1:1933-3150 GCA_964413455.1 uncultured Mycobacterium sp.
GCACCTGCCGACCAAGGGCGAGATCGTGCTGTTCGACCGCTCTTGGTACAACCGCGCCGGCGTGGAGCGGGTGATGGGGTTCTGCACCCCGGCCGAGGAAGCGCTGTTCCTGCGTCAGTGCCCGATTTTCGAGCAGATGCTCATCGACGACGGAATCCTGTTGCGCAAGTACTGGTTTTCGGTTTCCGAGGACGAGCAACTGCGCCGCTTCAAGTCCCGGCTGAACGACCCGCTGCGGCGCTGGAAGCTCAGCTCGATGGACATGGAGTCGATCTACCGGTGGGAGGACTATTCCCGGGCCAAAGACGCCATGATGGTTCATACCGATACCGCGGCCAGCCCGTGGTTCGTGGTCGAGTCCCATATCAAGAAGCACGCGCGGCTGAACATGATCTCGCACCTGCTGTCCAGCATCGACTACCACGACGTGGAAACCGAGAAGGTGAAACTGCCCAAGCGCCCGCAGATCGGTAACTACCGTCGTCCGCCCCGGGATCTGTCTACCTATGTGCCCGATGTGGCTGCCACGCTCCTGGGTGATCGTGAAGCGGGATCGTGAGAAGGGGATCGTGAAACGTCCCGGTGAGCGTCCCTGATGCGGGTTTACATTCCGGCGACTCTGGCCATGCTCGCCGAACTGGTCGCCGACGGTCATCTGCAGCCGCGGGCCGGAACCGCGTTCGCGGTCACTCCGGCGTTGCGGGAGGCCTACGCCGCCGGCGATGACGAGGAGCTGGCCGAGGTCGCCATCGGGGAGGCGGCGCTGGCCTCGCTGCGGCTGGTGTCCGCCGAGCCGCCCGACGGCCCGCCACCGCGCCGGGCGGTGATCGTCGCCGACGCCGAGGCCACCGCGCGCCCGGACCTTGATGACGCGGTGGTCCGGATCAAGGGCCGGGTGAGCATGGAGCAGGTGGCGGCGGTCTATGTCGACAACTCCGATGCCGAGCCGGCGGTGCGGGCCGCGATGGCGGTGATCGACGCCGCCGACCTCGGCGACGAGGATGCCGAGCTCACCGTCGGTGACGCCCAGGATCATCCACTGGCCTGGTATGCCACCCAGGAGCTGCCGTTTCTGCTCGACCTGCTCTGAATCGGCAGTTACCGGAAGTTACGGTACCGTAGGTTAAGTGACGACGCAGGTCAGACTCGGTTCGGCGGTACGCGCGCTGGTCAGCCCGGTAACCACACCGCTGCTGGCTGACGATTACCTCAAGCTG
>CAYPTG010000302.1:0-3143 GCA_964413455.1 uncultured Mycobacterium sp.
CACCTGGCCCTTCCGCATCCGGCTGTATTCCGGCTCGATCGGCTCCTTGACCTTGAGCAGCAGATCGGCTTCGGCCCACACCTGATCGGCGGAATCCACGATCCGCGCGCCCGCGGCGGTGAAGTCTGGATTGTGGATGGCCGAGCCCTCACCGGCGTCGGCCTGGACCAGCACCTCGTGGCCGCGACGCACGAGTTCGCTCACTCCGGCCGGGGTGATGGCGACGCGGTATTCGTTGTTCTTGATCTCGGTAGGGATGCCGACGCGCACGGTGGCTCCTAGGTTGGTGGAAGTCTTGCCTCTAAGTGGAGAACTTAAGTGTGAAGAACATTCGGTAGGGCGGCAATAGATAAGTGCCACCTCAAGGGTGCGGGACGACCCCAGCACGGATCGCCGCGGCCCGGGCTTCTAGGCTTCCTTCATGCGAGTCGGGGTGCTGGGCGCCAAAGGCAAAGTCGGGTCGACGATGTGTGCGGCGGTGCGCGACGCCGAGGATTTGACGCTGAGCGCGCAAGTCGACGCCGGTGATCCGCTGTCCGCCTTCACCGACAGCGATACCGAGGTCGTCATCGACTTCACCCACCCCGACGTCGTGATGAACAACCTGAAGTTCCTGGCGGACAACGGTATTCACGCCGTGGTCGGCACCACCGGGTTCACCGCCGAGCGTCTGGAGCATGTTCGTAGTTGGCTGGACGGCACGCCCACCGGAATCCTCATCGCGCCCAACTTCGCCATCGGCGCGGTGCTGTCGATGCACTTCGCGCAGAAGGCCGCACCGTACTTCGAGTCGGTGGAGGTCATCGAACTGCATCACCCGCAGAAGGCCGACGCCCCGTCGGGCACCGCCACCCGGACCGCTCAACTGATCGCCGAAGCCCGAAAAGGCATGCCGCCCAACCCCGATGCCACCAGCACCGGGCTGGCCGGGGCGCGGGGAGCTGACGTCGGCGGAGTCCCGGTGCACTCGATCCGGCTGACCGGGCTCGTCGCCCACCAGGAGGTCATTTTCGGCACCTTGGGGGAGACGCTCACCATCCGCCACGACAGCATCGACCGCACCTCGTTCGTGCCCGGCGTGCTGCTGGCCGTCCGCAAGATCGCCCAGCGCCCGGGGCTGACCATCGGGCTCGAACCGCTGCTGGACCTGTGATCCTGCGCGTCCAGCTGCTGATCGGGTTCCTCTGTGCGGCCCTGCTGGTCTACTTCGCCCTGCTGACCCGAACGGCCGTCGCGCTGCTGCGCACCGGCACCCCGGCGGCCGTCGGTCTGGGCATCGGGGTGCTGCTGCTGCCCATCGTCGGCGTATGGGCCACCGTCGCCACGCTGCGTGCCGGGCTGCACCATCAGCGGCTGGCACGACTGGCCGCCCAGGACGGAATGGACCTCGACGTCTCGGCCCTGCCGAGAACGCCGTCGGGCCGGGTACAGCGCGACGCCGCCGACGCACTGTTCGCGACGGTGAAAGCCGAGGTGCAGGCCGAACCGCAGGACTGGCGGCGCTGGTACCGGCTGGCTCGGGCCTACGACTATGCCGGAGACCGGCGCCGCGCCCGGGAGACGATGCGCAAAGCCGTTGCGCTGCACGCCGAACGGGCCGCACCGTGAGCACGCTGCTGGTGGTCCACCACACGCCGTCGCCGGCGACCCGGGAGTTGCTCGAAGCGGTGCTGGCTGGTGCCAAGGATCCGGAGATCAGTGGCGTCGACGTCATCGTGCGGCCCGCGTTGGCCGCGACCGTCACCGACATGCTCGACGCCGACGGCTACCTGTTCGGAACGCCGGCGAACTTCGGCTACATGTCCGGGGCGCTCAAACACTTCTTCGACACGGTCTACTACCCGGTCCTGGATTACCTGGCCGGCCGGCCCTACGGTTTGTGGGTGCACGGCAACAACGACACCGCCGGAGCCGTCTCGGCGACGCAGCGGATCGCGACCGGGCTGGGCCTGACCCAATCCGCTGACGTGCTGGAGGTCACCGGAGCCGTCGATGCCGCCGTGCGACAGAAGGCCTATGAGCTGGGCGGCACACTGGCCGCTGTGCTGATGTGAGTCGTACTTGATGTGAGTGAGGTGTAATGCCGGGACTGGCTGAGATAGCGCTGGGGGCGGCCCCGATCGCCGGCGGCGCTATGTTGGGCGCGCTGGCCGGGACGATCAAGGGCCCGGACTTCCGGGGGGTGCTCAAATCCGATATCGAACTGTATGACAGCCTCCCCGCCGACGACGTCGAGCTGCGGGCGGCGCTCAAACGCAGCATCGACGAACGGGTCTACGAACTGATCGCCACCGTCGAGCGCAGCCGGGAACTGCGCCTCGCGGCAGGCTCCTACAAGGGCAACTGGCGCGACCTGGTGGTGTTTGTCTGCGCGGTGCTGTTCACCGTGGTCTGGTGGAACGTGCCGCACAGCCGAACCAACTGGCTGGTGACGTTCATTTTCCTGCTGGTGCTCTCGACCGTCGTCGGCTTGTACGCCGCCCGCGGTGTCATCCACGTGGTCAAGAGAGTGTTCCACCGGGCCACGTAAAGTGGTCGACGTGCCGAGCGCCGCGCCGATTCCCACGCCCTACGAGGATCTGCTGCGTCTGGTCCTGGAGCGCGGCACCCCGAAAGCCGACCGCACCGGCACCGGCACCCGCAGCCTGTTCGGCCATCAGCTGCGCTACGACCTCTCGGCCGGCTTCCCGTTGATCACCACCAAGAAGGTGCATCTGAAATCGGTGATCTACGAACTGCTGTGGTTCCTGCGGGGCGAGTCCAACGTCGCATGGCTGCAACAGCACGGCGTCACCATCTGGGACGAATGGGCCAGTGCAACAGGCGATCTCGGCCCGGTGTACGGGGTGCAGTGGCGTTCCTGGCCCACCCCGAGCGGTGAGCATATCGACCAGATCAGCGCCGCGGTTGACCTGCTGCGCACCGACCCGGACTCCCGCCGGATCATCGTCTCGGCATGGAACGTCGCCGACATCCCGAAGATGGCGCTGGCGCCCTGCCACGCGTTCTTCCAGTTCTATGTGGCCGACGGACGGCTCAGCTGCCAGTTGTACCAGCGCAGCGCTGACATGTTCCTCGGCGTGCCGTTCAACATCGCCAGCTATGCGCTGCTGACCCACATGATGGCCGCCCAGGGCGGTCTG
>CAYPTG010000303.1:0-3116 GCA_964413455.1 uncultured Mycobacterium sp.
GTGGCCGTCGTCATGGTGCTTTACCTGGGGTATCTGCGCCGGCAGACCCGGATCGAAGCGCAGGTGCGGCGTCGGCGGCTGCAACGGCTGGCGCGTTCCCGGCCGGTAGCCGCAGAAGCCGCGCCCCCGCGACGCGAAGCCGCGCCCCCGCGGCGGTCGGAGGTGGACTTCGGCGAGTTCCCTACCCGGCTCCAGCGCCCGGGAACGGCGGTGCTGGAGATCGACGACGAGGATCCGGTTTTCGAGCATCTCGAGGAGGTGGCGTACCACCGGAGGCGCTACGACATGAGCCGGGACCTGCCCCGGGCGGCGGGGCAGTAGGAACGCTCACCCGTCCGGACTGGTAACCTGCAAACGTTCACGGGGCTATGGCGCAGTTGGTAGCGCGACTCGTTCGCATCGAGTAGGTCGGGAGTTCGATTCTCCCTAGCTCCACATCGAAGACGCCAGCCTCGGGCTGTCATCCCAGGGTGCGCACCCAATGTTGCTCCTCGGGCATCAGTGTGGGCTTGATTTTCCTGTCGAAGGTGACCAGTCGTGCACGATGGCGGGCCGCGAGGTTAACCAGATGAAAGTCGGTGAGCTGCCGAAACCCGCTGAGTCCGGCCAGATCGAGTTCAGGTTCGGCCAGCGAGGAATCGTCGGGTAGAAACTCGGCTCGCGGGTGTGCCCGGATCGAACGCAGTGACGCGATGACGGCGGCGGCATTCGCGGGCCCTCCGGAAACTTTCGGGTTGAGTGCGACGCGCACGAATCCCGCCTCGGTGGTCGGTGTGGTGCCGAAGCGGGCGACCGAGGCGAACCATTCGCACGCCGGCCGATGGTGTACGTGAGCCGGATGTAGAAGTGCCAGCAGGACGTTCACGTCGGGGAGTTCGAGATCATTCATCCAGCAGAGCTTCGGTAACCATGGCGTCGGTGATGATCTGACCCGGCGTGGCGGGCAGGAGCACCAAGCCGCCGGCAACGGTGTCGGTGGGCACGTCAGCCTCGGCCGCCAGTCCAGCCAGGGCAAGGGAGGAAACGGCCTCGCCGAGACTATTGCTCAGGCCCGCGTTCACCCGCGACCGTGCGACCGCAAGCACCCGGGGGTCGATGTCGAGCGTTGTTCTCATACTCAGACTCTAGCGCGCATCACACATCACGCATCGATTACAGCTCCGCAAACCCCGGTCTGACAGCTCCGCAAAACCCGGTCCAGCAACTCCGCAAAACCCGGTCTGAAAGTTCCACAAAACCCGGTCTGGACCGCTAATCTGCAGCTTATGGCTATCGACTATCGCGCCCGGATAGTCGATTCCGTTCTGGCCGAGATACTCCAGTCCCGCTCCGCGGTCCTCCTGGAAGGTGTCCGGGCCTGCGGCAAGTCGGCCACCGGTCGGTATCACAGCGCCAGCGCCGTTCAACTCGACACCGATGAGGCCGCATTGCGGCTCGCCGAACTCGATCCCGGCCGGCTGCTACGCGGCGAAATGCCACGATTTATTGACGAATGGCAGCTCGTCCCGGCGCTCTGGAACCAGGTGCGCACGGCCGTCGACCGCGACCCGGAGTCCCGGTTTCTACTTGCCGGCTCAGCTGTGCCCGCCGACCGGACGACACGACATTCCGGAGCCGGGCGCATCCTGCGGATCAAAATGCGTCCGATGTCGCTATGGGAGTCTGGAGAAACTTCCGGCGATGTGTCTCTGCGTGACCTATTCGATGACCCCGCGGTCAAGGTCGGCGGAGAGTCGAGACTGACCATCGAAGACCTCACCACCATCGTGGTCCGTGGCGGATGGCCGGGGCTACTCGAATTGCCGGTCCGGCAGGTATCACGGCTGCTCGCCTCCTATCTCGATGACGTTGCGCGGGTGGATATCCCGCGGCTGGATGGTGAACCGGACCGTGCCCCCGATGGAATCCTGCGCACCGTCCGTTCGGTAGCTCGTTCTGTCGGGACAGAGGCGACGTTGGCCTCGATCGCCGCCGACATCTCGACGACCACACCCACCACACCGGAGACGGTCTCGGCCTATCTCGCCGCGATGGGGCGAGTGTTCGTGGTTGAGGATCAACCCAGCTGGGGTCCCCATCTGCGATCGCGGGACAGGGTGCGTAAAGCCGCAAAGCGGCACTTCGTGGACCCGTCGCTCGCCGCTGCCGCCGTCGGGGCTGATGCGCACCGCTTGCTCGACGATCTGGGCTATTTCGGGCAGCTCTTTGAGTCCTTGGTCGTACGTGACCTGCGTGTTTACTCCCAGCCCATGGACGGCAGCGTCTACCACTATCGCGATTCATCCGGCAACGAGGTGGACGCTATCGTCGAGCGCCGGGACGGCTCGTACGTCGCGATAGAGGTCAAGTTGGCCAGCTCGCGCGAGGACGAGGCCGCGGCATCGCTGCACCGCTTCGCCGCGAAGCTCGATCCAGAACGCACACCTGCGCCAAGCGCGCTCGTGGTCATCACCGGGGGCCGCTACGCGTTCACCCGACCCGACGGTGTGCACGTCGTCCCGCTGGGCTCACTAGCCCCATGACCGGGCGTCAGGCTGAGTGTTGTTGCTAAGTGCGTGACGGATACACGCTGGCTGGATGGCGCCTGTCGCGGTATTACACCACTCGTCAGTGGATCGGGGGCCTGGGGATCCGTGGTGGATCCCCAGGCTGGCCGCATGTCCTGATGTTGCTAAGCGATGTTCCGTTGACGGGCCGATTCTGTAGCGAACGCTTCGGCCAACCCTTCGGCGCGAATCTTGCAGTCAACCTTAGTTAGGCCGCTTCCGCCTTTGACGTAGCGTCGGGCGAGTCGTGCGAGCGCGTCGGCGCCTTCGTTGAGCGGTTCGCCGCGATGACCAGGCGCCCATTGAATTTCGACTTGTCCAGCTTGCTGGTACAGCCGACGCTGCGCTTTCACTAGGCGCGCCGTACGCCCTGACCGCCGTTCTGTCGTGTAGCCCCTGGGGAGCTGGTAATCGCCGAGCATCCACCGGTGGGCCAGCTCTACCGCTCGGAGGCTGTCGGAAACGATAAGCAATCGTTGGTCGGGGTGCGCACGTACGGGCCTGATGAACGGATCTGTGACATCTGAGATCGCTTGACGAGGAGTCAGGCTGGAAGGATGTCGTTGTGCC
>CAYPTG010000304.1:0-3090 GCA_964413455.1 uncultured Mycobacterium sp.
GGAGCCGATGACGGGAATCGAACCCGCGTATTCAGCTTGGGAAGCTGATGTTCTGCCATTGAACTACATCGGCATGGGTGCTGACGAGGATAGCAACCGCCGGCCCGCTATACGCTCGATGGGTGCTGCTCTCCGATCGTGATATTCGGGCCGAGATCGCTGCCGGCCGGCTGGGCATCGACCCGTTCGACGACACGCTGATCCAGCCGTCCAGCGTCGACGTCCGGCTGGACAACCTCTTCCGGGTGTTCAACAACACCCGCTACACCCACATCGACCCGGCGGTGCAGCAAGACGAGTTGACCAGCCTGGTGCAGGCCGTCGAGGGTGAGCCGTTCGTGCTGCATCCCGGCGAATTCGTGCTGGGCTCCACGCTGGAGTGCTGCACCCTGCCCGACGACCTGGCCGGGCGGTTGGAGGGCAAATCGTCGCTGGGCCGGCTGGGCCTGCTCACGCACTCCACGGCGGGCTTCATCGACCCCGGCTTCTCCGGTCACATCACGCTGGAGCTGTCCAATGTCGCGAACCTGCCGATCACGCTGTGGCCGGGGATGAAGATCGGCCAGCTGTGCCTGTTGCGGCTCACCAGCCCGGCCGAACACCCCTACGGCAGCTTGTCGGTAGGCTCGAAATATCAGGGGCAGCGCGGGCCCACCCCGTCGCGGTCCTATCTCAACTTCATCCGGTCGTCGCCCTAGACAGTCAGGGCTAGCTGCGCGTTGTAACGGGCCGGTCGGCCGGGCCGATGAACCGGGTAACCGCCCGGTTGGGGTCAGCGTATTGGAGGGGTAATAGTGGACGTCGTTCTTGGCGTGTCGATGACGCCTTCGGCTGTCCGCATGGTGCTGGTCGAGGGGCAGGACGCCGACGGCCGGTCCCTGGACCGCGACGTCGTCGACCTCGCTGCCGGCGCCGCTACGTCCAGCGCGCCCGACCAGGTGATCGCCGCGATCTTTGGCACCCGGGAGAGCGCCGCTGAAAGCGGGCATCGGCTGACCTCCATCGGGGTGGCCTGGACCGATCACGCGTCGGCCGCCGGTCTGCGCCGGTCGCTGCGCGAGCTGCGTCTTGATGACATCACCCTGGTCTCCGAGCTGCACGCGGCCAGTGCACTGGCCCAGGCGATCGGCCGGACCGTCGGCTACCAGCGCACCGCACTGCTGTTCGTCGAACCCGACACCGCGACGCTGGCCGTCGTCCGCACCGAGGACGGCGCGGTGGTTCAGGTCAGTAGCCGGGCGCTGCTGGACACCGACGCCACCGCCGATCTACAGGACATGATCGCCGGGCTGGACACCGGCGCGGAACCGCCGCAGGCACTGTTCATGGTCGGCTCCGGGGTCGACGTCTCCGCGCTGTCCGCCGACGTCGCCACCGCGACCCGCCTGCCGGTGCACGCCCCCGACGACGGGGAGCTGGCGCTGGCCCGCGGCGCCGCGTTGGCGGCGGCGCACGCTCCCCGATACGAGGCCTCGACGGTGGGCATGGTTTCCACCGAAGACACCGCGGCCGGTGCCACCCAGATGGCCGCCGCCGGATACATGGCCCCGCGGGGCTACAGCGCGGTCCCCGACGATGATGAGCCGTTCACGTACGACGAGTCCGCCGACGTGCCCGACGACGCCGAGAACACCCCGGCCGAGTCCGCCGGGAAGCCGTTCTCGCTGATCGGCGGTGCGGTAGCGGGAGTCTTCGTGGTCGGTGTTGTGGCGTTGGCGATTTCGCTGGCGGTTGCGTTCCGGCCGACCGCCGAACAGCGGCCCAACCTGGACGGCAACCCGGTGGTGTCCAACAGTCAGGCGCCGGCTGCGCCGCAGGCCAACCAGGCACCGGCGCCGGCCGCACCGGAAACCATCCAAGCGCCCATCCCGGTGGCGCAGGAGGTGCCGCGCGCGGTCGTCGTCGAACCCGCGGCGCCGGCACCAGCGGCCCCGGCCCCTGCGGCCGCTCCCGCACCCGCCGCCCCGGCACCCGCTCCGGCAGCGACCCATCAGCAGGCCGCCGCGGTGGAGCCGCCGGCCGCCGCACCCGCTCCGGCTGCTCCAGCTCCCGCGGCTCCGGCACCGGCTGCACCCGCTCCGGCTCCCGCGGCTCCTGCTCCGGTCGCACCCGCTCCAGCACCGGCTGCCCCGGCCCCTGCGGCACCGGCCCCCGCCGCGCCCGTCATCGTTCCGGTACCGATCGTGCTGCCGCCGCTCCTCCAAGTGCCGACTCGCAACGCTCCGGTGCCCCAGACCCCGAGTACGGCGACGGCGCCCACCTATTCGGCGCCACCCACCTACTCGGCGCAACCGTCGCGACCGCCGCGAGTGCAGCCGGTGTATCCGACGTACACGCCGCCGGTGACCACCTACCCGCAGGAACCCATCGCGAGCCAGGCGCCCAGCGGCTCAAGTGGATCGGGATCGGGATCAACCGGATCGGGTGCGAGCGGATCAGGTTCCGGCTCAACGGGATCCGGTTCGTCCGGCTCCGGTTCAAGTGGATCGGACTCGGGCGGCGGCTCATCCGGGCGTTCGCCGCTGTGGCCGCTGTGGCCGTTCGGGGGCTGATTGGCGCGACCGCCGGTACCTTGATCGGAGTAGCGGATCCCCTAGCGATAGGCATCGGAGGTACCCGGTTGTGAGCACTTCGGAGATCGCCACGGTCCTGGCGTGGCATGACGCGCTGAGCACCGCGGACCTGGACACCCTGACGTCGCTGTCCAGCGACGACATCGAGATCGGTGACGCGCACGGCGCCGCACAGGGCCACGCCGCGTTGCGGGACTGGGCGCAGCGAACCGACGCCACCATCGAGGTCGGCGACATCTACTACCGCGGCGGCGTCGTCGTGGTCGGTGAACGCATCACGCCGAATGCCGGGGCCGGCCCGGACCGCAGCGCCGCATCGGCGTTCCGGGTGGTCGATGACCAGGTGACGGCGGTGTTCCGGCACGACGACCTGCAGGCCGCGCTGACCGCCACCGACATGACTGCCGACGACCTGCAAGCCTGAGACGTCGCATGCGGGGCATCATCATGGCGGCCGGTTCGGGCACTCGGCTGTACCCGATCACCCGGGGCGTCAGCAAGCAACTGCTGCCGGTCT
>CAYPTG010000305.1:0-3084 GCA_964413455.1 uncultured Mycobacterium sp.
GGTCAAGTTCAACGGCGAACAACATCTGCCGCTGACCCCGGGGGAGTACACCCAGCTGACCGGCCGGGCCGGGCGGCGCGGCATCGACGTCGAAGGCCACGCCGTGGTGCTCTGGGACCCGCGAGACTCCGCCGCCGAGCCCGTCGAGATCGCCGGGCTGGCCTCCACCCGCACCTTCCCGCTGAAGAGTTCGTTCGCCCCGTCGTACAACATGACCATCAACCTGGTCAGCCAGATGAGCCCGCAAGCCGCACATCAGCTGCTGGAGCGCTCGTTCGCCCAGTATCAGGCCGACCGGTCGGTGGTCGGCCTGGTGCGCGGCGCCGAGCGCGGCGAGAAGATGCTCGACGACATCGCCGCCGAGCTGGGCTGGGACCGCCGCGCGGGGGCCACCGAGCCGGCCATCCTGGACTACGCGCGGCTGCGAGCCCGGATTAATGAACGCGAACGCGTCGCGGCCCGCAGCTCGCGGCTGCACCGCCGGCGGGCCTCCACCGACGCGCTGTCCGGCCTGCGTCGCGGCGACATCATCAACATCACCCACGGCCGTCGCGGCGGGCTGGCCGTGGTCCTGGAGCCGGCCCGCGACCCCGACGACCCGCGCCCGTTGGTGCTGACCGAAAACCGTTGGGCGGGAAGGATTTCCTCGGCGGACTATCCCGGTGCCGCCGCCCCACTGGGTTCGATGAGCCTGCCCAAGCGGGTGGAACACCGTCAGCCCCGGGTGCGCCGCGACCTGGCCTCTGCGCTGCTGTCGGCCGCCGAGGGAATCGTCATTCCCGCCGGCCGCGCCCGCCGCGGCGCCCACGACGCACTCGACGGCGCATCCGACGGCGATCCGGAGCTGCTGGCGCTGCGCGAGCAGATGCGCGCGCACCCGGCGCATCGCGGTGCCGACCGGGAGGACCGGGTGCGCATCGCCGAGCGCTACCTGCGGGTCGAGCGGGACAACGAGCAGATCCGCGCCAAGATCAACACCGCCACCAACTCGCTGGCCCGCACCTTCGACCGGATCGTCGGACTGCTGACCGAGCGCGGCTACATCGCCGTCTGCGAGGGCGAAAGCGTCTCCGGGGGCGAACCGAAGGTCACCGAGGACGGCCGGCTGCTGGCCCGGATCTACAGCGAGAGCGACCTTTTGGTGGCCGAGTGCCTGCGCACCGGGGTGTGGAAGGGGCTGGCGCCCGCCGAGCTGGCGGCGGTGCTCTCGGCGATGGTGTTCGAAGCCCGCGGCGGCGACGGCCCCACTCCGGTGCACGCGGTGGAGATGCCGACACCGGCGGTGCGCCGCGCGCTGGCCGAGACCCGTCGGCGCGCCGAGCGGCTACGCGCCGACGAACAGAGCCACCGGCTGGCGCCGTCCCGGCAACCCGACGAGGGCTTCGTGCCGGCGGTCTACCAGTGGGCCACCACCGGTGATCTGGCCGCGGCGCTGGACGCCTCCGACGTCGCCGGCAACGGATCGCCGCTGCCGGCCGGTGATTTCGTGCGCTGGTGTCGTCAGGTGCTCGACCTGCTCGACCAGGTGCGCAACGCCGCGCCGCAATCGGGTATGCGCAGCGCCGCGAAACGTGCCATCGACGACATCCGGCGCGGCGTCGTGGCTGTTGACAGCGGGTAGGGTGATCCGAACGCTACGGTAGGAACGTTCTTTCGGAGCGAGAGCTCCAGACATCCGAGGAGAGACGATGAGCGGACCGCAGGGATCTGACGCCAACCCCTGGCAGGCAGCAGGCCAGGACCAGCCGGTCACCGGCGCAGATCAGACCTCCGCCGCGGCACCGGCCTGGGGCCAGCCGGGGGCTGAGACCGCGGCCGCGCCGACCTGGCAGCCCGCCGGCAGCGAAGCCCCGGCCTGGCAGCCGCCTGCCTACACCCCGCAGCAGTACCCGCAGTACGGCCAGCCGCCGGTCGCCGGCTACCCGGTCACCCAGCCGTACGCGGCGCCGGAATACAACCCGGCCGCCTACGGCCAGCCCGGCCAGTACCCGCAGCCCGGCGTCTATGGGCAGCCTGGTCAGTACGGCCAGCCGGCCCAGTACGGTCAGCCCGGCCAGTACCCGGCCCCCGGGCAGTACCCGCCGCCGGGACAGCCCGGCGCGTACCCGGGCTACGTCGCACCGGGCGCCGAGGACGCCAAGAAGTCCACCCGGCTGACCATGACAATGCTCGGGGTGCTCGGCGCGCTGCTGCTCGCGCTGATCCTGGTGCTCGGTTTCTGGAAGCCCGGCTTCTTCGTCACCACCAAGCTGGACGTCAACAAGGCCCAGCAGGGGGTGCAGCAGATCCTTACCGACGAGGCCAACGGCTACGGCGCCAAGAACGTCAACGACGTCAAGTGCAACAACGGCCAGAACCCGACGGTCAAGAAGGGCGACACCTTCGCCTGCGAGGTCAGCATCGACGGCACCAAGCGGCAGGTGACGGTGACGTTCCAGGACGACAAGGGCACCTACGAGGTGGGTCGGCCTAAGTAGTTAGTCGGCCAGGTAGTGCTCAGAGGGCGTCCAGCGCCTTCTGCAGTCGGGCCACCGACGAGCTGACTCCGTAGGCGACGGCCAGTTCCGCGACTCGGTGCGGGTCTGCCGGGGTCAGCGGCAGCCGGTCGTCGTCGGTGTACCACTGCACCGGTGCGTCGCAGGCCACCCGAACCACCGGCTCGGCCGCTGAGATGTAGTCGGTTGCGGCCAGCAGCTTGGCCCGGAAAGCCTTGGGCAACAGGGACTTCGGGTCGTGCGCGGCGGACAGGATGGCTTCCAGCGACCCGTATTGCGACAGCATGGTGGCGGCGGTCTTCTCGCCGACGCCCGGAACCCCCGGCAGTCCGTCGGACGGGTCGCCGCGTAGCAGCGCGAGCTCGGCGTAGGCCGGCCCGGCGCGATCGACTGGCACCCCGTAGCGCTGCGCCACCTCGTCCGGGCCGAACGTCGTCGCCTTTGCCAGCCCGCGGCCCAGGTAGAGCACCCGCACCGGGACCGGTTCGTCGGCCACCAACTGCAGCAGATCGCGGTCTCCGCTGACCACCACCACCGGGTCCTGGCGTTCGGCGGTGGCCAGCGTGCCCAGCACATCGTCGGCCTCGTA
>CAYPTG010000306.1:0-3079 GCA_964413455.1 uncultured Mycobacterium sp.
GTGTTGACCCCCTGACCGCCCTTACCGGAGGACCGGTAGACGTCGATACGCAGATCGGACTCGTCGATCTGCACCACCTCGACCTCCTCGGGCTCGGGGTAGACCAGCACCCCGGCCGCCGAAGTATGTACTCGCCCTTGGGATTCGGTGACCGGCACCCGCTGCACCCGGTGCACGCCGCCTTCCCACTTCAGCCGCGACCACACCCCGTCGGCCGCGTCGCCCTTGCTGGCGATCGACAGCGTGGCTTCTTTGTAACCACCCAGGTCGGAATAGGTTTCGTCCAGCACCGTCACGCTCCAGCCGTGCCGTTCGGCGTAGCGGATGTACATCCGGGCCAGGTCGGCGGCGAACAGCGCCGACTCTTCGCCGCCCTCACCGGATTTCACCTCAAGCACGATGTCGTCGGCGTCGTGCGGGTCGCGCGGGGCCAGCAGGTCGGTGAGCTGGTCGTCGAGTTCGGCGACCCGGCTTTCCAGCTCGGTCACCTCGGCGGCGAACGAGGCGTCGTCGGCGGCCAGTTCCCGGGCCGCGCCGAGATCACCGCGGGCGGCGTCGAGCTTGCGGTAGGTGGACACGATCGGCGCCAGCTGGGCGAATCGCCGGCCCACCCGGCGGGCGTTGGCGGCATCGCCGTGCAGCTCGGGGTCGGAGAGCTGACGTTCCAGGTCCGCGTGCTCGGACAGAGCGGCCTCGACCGCGTCAGCGGGGGCGCGCTGTGTCATCGTCGGCTAGTTGTCCGCGGCCTCGGCGTTCTTGGTGCGCTTGCCGTAGCGCTTCTCGAAGCGGGCCACCCGGCCGCCGCTGTCGAGGATCTTCTGCTTGCCCGTGTAGAACGGGTGGCACTGCGAGCACACCTCGACCACGATGTGGCCGCTCTCCTTGGTGCTGCGGGTCTGGAAGCTGTTGCCGCAGCCGCAGACCACGGTGGTCGCGACGTAGGCGGGATGAATACCGGTCTTCATGATCCTCTTCTTGTCTGGTCGCCGGGTCGCCCGCTGGGCGTGAACCGGTACCTGAGGGGTTACGGGTTTGAGTATGCCAGTTCGGCCGTCACCAGCCCAAATGCCTGAACGTCAGTCCGAGTCCGACATCCCCGGGGCGGTCTTGGACACCTGGACCAGGAACTCGTAGTTGTTCTTGGTCTTGCGCAGCTGGCTCATCAGCAGGTCGATGGCCTGATGGCTGTCCAGGCCGGACAGCACCCGGCGCAGCTTGTGCACGATGGCGAACTCGTCCGGCGACAACAGCAGCTCGTCCTTGCGGGTGCCGGACGGGTTGACGTCGACGGCCGGGAACACCCGGCGCTCGGCGATCTTGCGGTCCAGCTTGAGCTCGGCGTTGCCGGTGCCCTTGAACTCTTCGAAGATCACCGTGTCGCCGGTGGAGCCGGTCTCCACCATGGCGGTGGCGATGATGGTCAGCGACCCGCCGTGCTCGATGTTGCGCGCGGCGCCGAGGAAGCGCTTGGGCGGGTACAGCGCGGTGGAGTCCACGCCGCCGGACAGGATGCGCCCGGAGGCCGGGGAGGCGTTGTTGTAGGCGCGGCCCAGCCGGGTGATCGAATCCAGCAGCACCACAACGTCTTTGCCCTGCTCGACCAGCCGCTTGGCCCGCTCGATGGCCAGCTCGGCGGCCTGGGTGTGATCCGACGGCGGACGGTCGAAGGTCGAGGCGATGACCTCGCCCTTCACCGAGCGCTGCATGTCGGTGACCTCTTCGGGCCGCTCGTCGACCAGCACCACCATCAGGTGGCATTCCGGGTTGTTCTTGGTGATCGCGTTGGCGATGTCCTGCATGATCGTGGTCTTGCCGGCCTTCGGCGGCGACACGATCAGGCCGCGCTGGCCTTTGCCGATCGGCATGATGAGGTCGATGACCCGGGTGGTCAGCTTCTCCCCCGAGGTCTCCAGACGCAGCCGCTGATTGGGGTACAGCGGGGTCA
The DNA here is from genome assembly GCA_964413455.1 of uncultured Mycobacterium sp. Lineage (GTDB taxonomy): Bacteria > Actinomycetota > Actinomycetes > Mycobacteriales > Mycobacteriaceae > Mycobacterium. The sequence goes on from CAYPTG010000306.1 coordinate 1,946, forward strand.
GCTTGCCGAATTCGGGGCGGTCCTTGGCGGCTTCGACCGGCCCGCCGTTGACGGTGTCCAGCCGCACCAGCGGGTTGAACTTCTGCCGCGAGTTCTGTCCGCTGGATTCGCCGTCGCGGGGCACCCGCACCGCGCCGGTGACGGCGTCGCCGCGGCGCAGGCCGTTCTTGCGCACCATGTTCATCGACACGTAGACGTCGTTGGGGCCGGCCAGGTAGCCGGAGGTGCGAACGAAGGCGTAGTTGTCGAGCACGTCGAGGATGCCGGCAACCGGCTGCACGACGTCGTCCTCGCGGACTTCGTTGTCACCGCCGCCTTCGCCGCCGGTGCGCTCGCCGCGCCGGCGCCGATCCCGGAAGCGACGGCCGCGCCGCCCGCCCCGGCCGTCACCGTCGTCGCCCTGCTGGTTGGCAGAGTCACCCTGCTGATTAGCGGAGCCGGACTGAGCCGACGACTCCCCGGCGTCGGCGCGGCCGTTGTCCGCGTCGCGGCGTTCGGCGGGTGATTCGGGTGACTGCTCGGGGGCCTCGCCGCGTCCCTGCCGCTCAGGGGCATCGCTGGGGCCGCTCTGCGGCTCGGGGGTGTCGGGGTGTTCCTTTTTCTGGTCGGGGGCAGCGCCGTGCTGGTCGGGGGCCGCGCCGTGCGAGCCGTTGCTGCCACCGTTGCGGATCTCCCGGATGGCGTCGATCAGCTCGTTCTTGCGCATCCCCGAGGAGCCCTTGACGCCGACCTCGTTGGCCAGCGCGCGCAGCTCCGGCAGCACCATGGTGGTCAGCGAACCGCCGGCGGCGTCCTTGGCAGGCGCTTCAGCAGCGGTTTCGGTGGAAGATTCAACAGCGATTTCGGGGCTCACGGCAGTTTCGGCGCTCACCGGCGACACCGGATCGGTGTCAGCGGAGTGGTCTTCAGCCGTGAAGAGGTCCGTATCGGTCACGGATTTCCTTTCTTCCCTCGCGGTTTCTCATCTCGCGAGGTTTCTGGCGTTCAGCCGATTCGCTGAACGCGCGAAGTATCACCGGGGTTCGGTGTCGAGTGGTTGTCGGTAATCGGCCACAGGCCAACCGTCAATCCGCTGGATTCAAACACTGGAATAGCTCTTTGATCTTCCTATATGTCAGAGCGAAGAACTACGCA
>CAYPTG010000307.1:0-3062 GCA_964413455.1 uncultured Mycobacterium sp.
CGACTACTTCACCGCGCACGCTTTCGGCAACGCCACCTTCGACGACCTGTTGGGCGCGTTGGAGAAGGCCTCCGGTCGCGACCTGTCGGACTGGGGCCGACAGTGGCTGAAGACCACCGGCCTCAACACCCTGCGCCCGGAGTTCGAGGTGGACGCCGACGGCCGGTTCACCCGGTTCGCCGTCCGGCAGGGCGGTGCCGCACCCGGGGCCGGGGAGACTCGGGTGCATCGGCTGGCGGTCGGGGTGTACGACGACGACGGTTCGGGCAAGTTGGCGCGGGTGCACCGCGAGGAGCTCGACGTCACCGGTGAGCTGACCGAAGTGGCTGCGCTGCAAGGTGTTTCACGCGGGAAGCTAATCCTGGTCAACGATAACGATCTGACCTACTGCTCGATGCGTCTGGATGCTGACTCGTTGCGCACCGCGCTGGACCGCATCGCCGATATCGCCGAGCCGCTGCCCCGCACGCTGGTGTGGTCGGCGGCCTGGGAAATGACCCGTGACGCCGAGCTGCGGGCCCGCGACTTCGTCGCTCTGGTGATGCGCGGGGTGCAGGCCGAGACCGAGGTCGGGGTGGCTCAGCGGCTGCTGATGCAGGCGCAGACCGCGCTGAACTCCTACGCCGAGCCCGGCTGGGCCGCCGAGCGGGGCTGGCCGGAGTTCGCCGATCGGCTGCTGGAACTGGCCCGGGGCGCCGAGCCGGGGTCGGATCACCAGCTGGCCTACGTCAACGCGCTGTGCACCTCGGTGCTCTCCGAGCGGCATCTGACGGTGCTGGCCGATCTGCTCGACCACGACCCGGCCGACTACGGGCTGGCCGGTCTGGTTATCGACACCGACCTGCGCTGGCGGATCGTCACCGCGCTGGCCGCCGGCAGACGGATCGACGGGGACGGACCCTCGTCGGCGTTCATCGACGCCGAGGTCACCCGGGACCCGACTGCGGCCGGCAAGCGGCACGCCGCGGCGGCTGCGGCGGCCCGCCCTCAGCCCGAGGTCAAGGATCGCGCCTGGCAGCAGGTGATCGAGGACGACACCTTGCCCAACGCCACCACCCGAGCCATCATTACCGGCTTTATCCAGCCCGGTCAGCGCGAGGTGCTGGCGCCGTACACCAAGCGGTACTTCGAGAGCATCGCCGCCGTGTGGGAGCGGCGTTCCAGCGAGGTGGCTCAGACCGTCGTGGTAGGGCTGTATCCGGCCTGGGATGTCAGCGCGGAAGGGCTGGCCGCCGCCGACTGGTTCCTCGACGGGCTGCATGTGCCACCGTCGCTGCGGCGGCTGGTGTCCGAGGGCCGGGCCAATGTGGCGCGGGCGTTGGCTGCCCGGGCCTTCGACACGCAGTCCAACTAGCCGGGCAACGATGCGGCGCAGCGAGCCGCCGAGGAGCCCGGCAATCCGGCAGTCAGCTAGGGCCGGGCGATTGCCGCGGACATCACCCGCACCGCGCTGATCAGCCCGTCGATCAGGTGACCTTCGCGGAACGCCGACGCCGCGGCGGAAACTCCGAGTGGGGCGGCCGACTCTGCTCCCCGGCCGCGCAGATCCGATCCGTAGCTGACCTCGATCGCCCGCTGGTCGGGTGAAACCGCAAGCAGCACAGCGTTGTTCGGGGTCGGGACGTCGGAGAGCACCTCGCGGGCGCGGCCGGCCGGATCGGCGCCCAAGTCGCCGACGTACACCGCGAAGCGGGCCTTGGACTGCCGGCTGGCATAGGTCAGGGTGCTGTCCAGGGCCAGTAGATCGGCGGTCCGGAACGGGTATTGCCCGGGAAGCTGCTCGGGGTCGGCGGCGATCGACAGCCGGCCGCTGGAGGTCATCGCCCAGCCCAGCGGCAGCTGCGCGGACCGCTGGGCCACCGCGTAGTCCTGCGTGACCGCTTCGCCTGTCACCACGTCACCGGTGTAGTACTCACCAACGTCCACTGGCGCCACCTCCCACGATCAGACCGGACTCGCCGTGCCCATGCCCGTGGCCGCCGGGGAGAACCTCACCGGTGGCCGCCCACAGGATCGGCTCGTGGGTGTAGGGCTGCGACAACTGATAGGTCGGGCGGCTCTTTCGCCCGCGGGCATAGAACAGCACGATCAGCGCGAGCAGCAACAGGACTGGTAGTCCGTGCAGCAGTGCGGTATTCACGGTGCAAACCGTATCGCAGCGGTACGCGGCGGCGCGGGGGTGGGCCGTCAGGCCGCGCCTTCGCCCAGATAGCGCACCCAGGCCGGGTCGAGCTCCTTGACGGTGCACAGCAGCCGCCAGTGCTGCCCCTTGGGCGGGGTTGGGACCAGCCGCAGCGTCCAGCCCAGTTCGGCCAGCAGCTTGTCGGCCTTGCGGTGGTTGCAGGCCGAACAGGCAGCCACGCAGTTCTCCCAGGAATGCCCGCCGCCGCGGCTGCGCGGCACCACATGGTCGACGGTGTCGGCCTTGCCGCCGCAGTAAGCGCAGCGGAACCGGTCGCGGTGCATCAGCGCGGCGCGAGTCATCGGGATGCGGGCCCGATATGGCACCCGGATGTAGCTGCGCAGCCGGATCACCGACGGCACCACGATCCTGCGGGTGGCGGAGTGGATCACCGGGCCGTTGGGGTCGTCGTGCACCACATCGGCCTTGCCGCACAGCACCATCACCACCGCGCGCCGGATCGGCAGCGCGGTCAGCGGCTCGTAGGTGGAGTTCAGCAGCAGCACCCGGCGGCGCCCCCAGAGAGTGGCTTCGGAACCCGAGCGGCCGTCGACGCTGTGCAGTGCAGAGACGGACCCCGGCCCTGCGGGACCTGCCGCGACGTGTACCTTGCTCGCCGCGTTCCGTTTACGCTGCGCCATACATCCTCCGCGAACCAGTGCACCACGGATCGCCCCCGACTGCACGCCTATTCTTCTCGTGTTCAATGGATGGCGTGGCAGACGGCGCATCGGAGACCCCGCAGACCTTCTACCAGGCGGTGGGCGGGGCGCCGACGTTCCGCACCATCGTCAAGCGGTTCTACGAGCAGGTCCGCGACGACGAGGTGCTGCGCCCGATGTATCCCGAAGAAGATCTCTCCGGAGCCGAGGACCGACTG
>CAYPTG010000308.1:0-3054 GCA_964413455.1 uncultured Mycobacterium sp.
TGGGCGGCGGGATCACCGCGGATTCCGATCCGGGGGCCGAATGGCAGGAATGCCTGGACAAGGCCGCCCCGGTGGTGGGTCAGGAGGCGGTGCTGTCCCCCGAGTCGCTGCGCTCCGGGTCCTTCCCCGAGTCGCTGCGTTCCTGCCCGCCGGGGCGCGCCCGCAGCACCGCGTCGTAAAGCTCGCGGCGGCCCGGGGCACCGGGATGCGCGTCGACCACCCGGGCACAAGCGTCCTTGACCCGCATCCCCTCGTCGACCAGCGCCTCGACCTCGGCCACCAGGACCGCCAGATCGGCTGTGGGCCGGGCCCCGGCCAGCACCACGGTGATCTCGCCGAGCACCGTGGTCTGCTGCGCCCAGTGCGCCAGTTCGGCCAGCGGCCCGCGAAGCACCTCCTCGTGCACCTTGGTCAGCTCCCGACAGACCGCGCCGCGGCGCGCCCCACCGAGTTGGTCGACGGCGTCGCCCAGGCAGTCGGCCAGCCGGCGCGGCGATTCGAAGAACACCGCGGTGCGCGGTTCGGCGGCCAGGGCGGCCAGCCAACTGCGCCGGGCCGCCGGCTTGCGTGGAGCGAATCCCTCGAAGCAGAACCGGTCGGTGGGCAGCCCGGACACCGCCAGCGCGGTGATCACCGCCGACGGCCCGGGCAGGCACGACACCGGCAGCCCGGCCTGTACGCAGGCGGCGACCATCCGGTAGCCCGGATCGTTGATCAGCGGCATCCCGGCGTCGCTGACCAGCAGCACCGTCGCACCGGCGGTGATCTCACCGACCAGCTCGGGCACCCGAACCGACTCGTTCTGGTCGAACAGGCTGACCACCCGACCGCTGATCGACACCCCCAGCGCGGCGGCCAGGGTGCGCACCCGGCGGGTGTCCTCGGCGGCGACCACGTCGGCGTCCGCCAGCGCGTCGATCAGCCGCCGGGAGGCGTCGGCCGGCTGGCCCAGCGGGGTGGCACCGAGCAGCAGACGGCCTGACACGCCCACAGCCTACGATTACGCCAATGACCATCACGGCCGACGACGTCGACGCGCCCCGGCGCTCCGTCCCCGTCATCAGCCCCGGCCCGCTGGAACCGGTGGCCGAGTTCGGCCCCACCGACCGCTTCGAGGGCTGGGTCGCCACGGTGATCATCGGCGCGCTGGCCACGCTGACCCGGTTCATGAACCTCGGCTCGCCGACCGACTCCGGAACGCCGATCTTCGACGAGAAGCATTACGCGCCGCAGGCCTGGCAGCTGCTGCACAACTTCGGCGTGGAGGACAACCCCGGCTTCGGTTTGGTGGTGCATCCGCCGCTGGGTAAGCAGCTGATCGCGATCGGCGAGGCGGCGTTCGGCTACACCGGGCTGGGCTGGCGGCTGGCCACCGCGGTGTTCGGGGTGATCCTGGCGGTGCTGGTGACCCGCATCGCCCGGCGGATCAGCCGCTCCACGCTGATCGGCGCGATGGCCGGTCTTCTGGTGGTGGCCGACGGGGTGAGCTTCGTGGCCAGCCGCACCGCGCTGCTGGACATCTTCATGACGGTGTTCGTGGTCGGGGCGTTCGGTGCGCTGATGGTGGACCGTGACGAGGTCCGGGCGCGGATGCACACTGTGATGCTGCAGGGTCGCATCGACGAAACCCCTTGGGGGCCAAGGCTTGGCGTGCGGTGGTGGCGGTTCGGCGCGGGCGTGCTGCTGGGGTTGGCCTGCGCGACGAAGTGGTCCGGGCTGTACTACGTGGTGTTCTTCGGGCTGATGACGCTGGGGCTGGACGTCGCCGCGCGGCGGGCCTACCGGGTCCAGCGGCCGTGGGCCGGGGTGCTGCGCCGCGACGTCGGCCCGGCGTCCTACGTCTTCGGGGCGATCCCGCTGGGGTTGTATCTGCTGTCCTACTCGGCCTGGTTCGCGTCGGAAACCGCCGTCAACCGCTACGAGGTGGGCCAGTCGATCGGGGAGCGGCAGTGGTGGCAGCCGCCGGACGCCATCCGGTCGCTGTGGCACTACACCGCCAAGGCGTTTCACTTCCATTCCACGCTGACCAACGCCGCGGGCAATCACCACCCGTGGGAATCCAAGCCGTGGACCTGGCCGATGTCGCTGCGCCCAGTGCTCTACGCCATCGACAACCAGGACGTGCCGGGCTGCGGGGCGTCGTCCTGCGTCAAGGCGGTGCTGCTGGTCGGCACCCCGATCATGTGGTTTGTGGCGGTGCCGGTGTTGGCGTATGGGCTGTGGCGGGCACTGGTCCGGCGGGATTGGCGCTACGCGGTGATACTGACCGGGTATTTCGCCGGCTGGCTGCCGTGGCTGGGCAATATCGACCGGCAGATGTACTTCTTCTATGCGGTGCCGCTGGCGCCGTTCCTGATGATGGCGATCGCGCTGATCCTCGGCGACATCGCCTACCAGCCGACCCGTAACGCCGAACGACGCACGCTGGGGGTGCTGGTGGTGTGCGGATATCTGGCGCTGGCGATCACCAATTTCGCCTGGATGTTCCCGGTGCTGACCGGCATCCCGGTATCCCAGGCCACCTGGAACATGGAGATGTGGCTGCCCAGTTGGCGGTGAGGGATCGGCCGCTCAAGCGTGCACGTTTTCTGTCGGTGGTTCGTACTAGTGTTCGAATCATGAAGACGGGGTGCGTGGCCGGTGTCGAGGCGGTGATGACCGCTCTCGATGAGTTGGATGCCGCCTGGGAGGCGCTGGTGTCGCTGCCGGTGGACGGGCTGGACGCCGATCAGGCGTTGGCGGTGTTGGATCGGATCGAGGTTCATCGGCGTCGGCTGCCGGCGGTCGAGCATGGGCTGATCAGCCACGTCCAGGCGGTGGCGACCCCGGCGGAGTTGGGGGCGAAGTCGTGGCGGGTGGTGTTGTCGAATCGGTTGGGGATCAGTGCCGGTGATGCCGGCCGACGGTTGGTGGAAGCTAGCCGGCTCGGGGCGCGGCGCACGGTCACCGGAGAACCGCTGGCCCCGGAACTGGCGGCCACCGCGGCCGCCCAGGCTCGGGGGGAGATCGGGGTCGAGCATGTCGGGGTGATCCGCGACTTCATGGCCCACCTGC
>CAYPTG010000309.1:0-3033 GCA_964413455.1 uncultured Mycobacterium sp.
TCCAGGGCACCATCAAGTCGGCGGTCGCCTTCGGGGCGCTGCTTTCCCGCAGCATCGGTGACACCATCCGGGTGTCGCTGTCGGCGCCGCCGGTCGAAGAGGTCAAAGTCGGCAACCAGATCCTGGAGTCACTCAACCTGCGCCCGCGCACCCTGGAGATCGTGTCCTGCCCGTCCTGCGGCCGCGCTCAGGTCGACGTCTACACGCTGGCCAACGCGGTGACCGCCGGGCTCGAAGGGCTTGACGTGCCGCTGCGGGTGGCGGTGATGGGCTGCGTCGTCAACGGTCCGGGGGAGGCGCGCGAGGCCGACCTCGGGGTGGCCTCCGGCAACGGCAAGGGGCAGATCTTCGTCAAGGGCGAGGTGATTAAGACCGTGCCCGAAGCGATGATCGTCGAGACGCTCATTGAGGAAGCGATGCGACTGGCGCAGGAGCAGCGCGACGCTGACACGTCAGCCGCGTCTGCGGGCGGTTCGCCGGTGGTCACCGTAAGCTGACAGGGCAACCCACCCGAGGGTTGACACCCGCAAGAAGGACCACCCATGTCGGCTCCGTCCCTGTTCCGCCCGGTCGGCGGGCGAGAGGTGTCGGTGGTGCGGGACGCCCGCGCGGTGGCTGGTGTGTTGTCCGACGATCCGGTAAGCGGCTGCATGGTGGCCGCCCGGGTGGCGGACCACGGGGTCGAGCCGGCGGCGATCGGCGGCGAACTGTGGACCCGTCGGCGCGCGGAGGATTCCCTGTGTTACGCCGGCGCCAACCTGATTCCGCTGCGCGGCGGCCCGGATGACATGAAGGCGTTCGCCGACCGGGCGTTGGGCACCGCGCGTCGGTGTTCCTCGCTGGTCGGCCGCGCCGATCTGGTGCTGGCGATGTGGGAACGGCTGGAGTCCAGCTGGGGGCCGGCCCGCGACGTGCGGGCCCGCCAGCCGCTGATGGCGCTGCGCTCCCGGCCCCGGTGTCTGGCCGATCCAGGTGTGCGCCGGGTGCGGCTGCACGAGTTGGACTCCTATCTGGTGGCCGCGGTCGATATGTTCATCGGCGAGGTGGGCATCGACCCGCGGGCCGGCGACGGCGGGCGTGGCTACCGGCGCCGGGTGGCCAACCTGATCGCCGCCGGGCGGGCGTTCGCCCGGTTCGAGCACGGCCAGGTGGTGTTCAAAGCCGAGATCGGGTCGCAGTCTCCGGCGGTCGGACAAATCCAGGGCGTCTGGGTGCACCCGGAATGGCGCGGCCACCGGCTGGGCACCGCCGGCACCGCCGCGGTGGCCGGCGCGGTGATCGGCAGCGGCCGGATCGCCAGCCTCTATGTCAACAGCTACAACACCGTCGCCCGGGCCGCCTACACCCGGGTGGGTTTCCGCGAGGTGGGGACTTTTGCCACCGTTCTGCTGGACTGAGTTCGTCCGTCAGCTACGAGGGAGCTCCCAATCGACGCCCGGGAACTTCGTGTAATCAGTGTCATAGGTGACCACCGTTGCCTTGTGCTCCAGAGACAGTGCAGCCAGGTGGGCGTCGGGTACCAGGTTCGCGCCGACTCCCGTCGACCCCAAGAGCGTACGAACCAGTGCCGAATGCCGTGCAGTCGGCTCGACAACATGGGCTGCGCGTGAGGCCAGCCAACTGTCCACGTGATCCATCGCGACCGAGGGCGTCAATGGGGACTCCATCACTCTTGAGTTGGTGGTAATCCGGACATAACCCAACAGCACGGCCCACGCGAAACCCACTGGCATACCGCCGGATAGGGCCGCATTCAACCAATCATTGGCCTCGTCGTGCTGCCGAGCCTGGGTGTTGGACGCATATACCAGGACGTTCACATCGACGATTTTCATCAGCTCTCGGGCGCCCCGGCTTCCAGGCGGGCGGTCACGTCGAGAAAGGCCGCATCGTCCATATCTGCCAGCACACGGTTGGCATGGGTGAGGTCAACCAGAATTTCCGATGAGAAGGTCGCGGTCGTGAAGCGGTAATCCGACCGGCGCGTACCCGCTTCGCGAATGAGCTCGTTCAGAGCCCGCTTGAAGGGAATGCGGCGGGCCTTCATCCGTTCGCGGATGATCTGTTCCGCGTCGGAATCCAGAGTGACAGTGGTACGCATTTTGACAGCATAGCATCAAAATTGATAGCAAGCTGTCATAGCGCCGAGGCACCGGGCTGGGCACCAAAGTCCCGGTGGGCGCGGTGAACGAAGGCGTAACAGCCGGCAAGGTGTCACTTCGGTGCGCCTCCACCACATCCGGGTCACAGGCTCATAACATCTGCCCCAATGGCAACTTCCACCTCATTAACAACACGAGTCACAGGTTTGTTGCTCGTGTCGGTGGCGCTGGCGTCGACGGTGCCGGCCTGCACGCCGCGTTCGGCGGGCCCGACGCAAGCCGCCGAGAGATTCTTCGCCGACCTCGGGCGCGGGGACACCGGGGCGGCCTCCGCGCTCAGTGACCGGCCCACCCAGGCCCATAGCGATCTCAATCAGGCCTGGTCCGGGCTGCAGGCCACCGGCCTGGAAGCCGTCGTGTTGGGTTCGCGCTACACCGAAGACACCGGCAGCGTGAACTACCGCTTTACCTGGCAGCTGCCCAAGAAACGGGTCTGGACCTACGACGGTGTGCTCAACATGGTCCGGGACGAGGGCAATTGGCGGGTCCGCTGGTCACCGAGCGCGCTGCATCCCAAACTGGGCGAGAATCAGACCCCGCAACTGCGCGCCGACCCGCCGCGTCGGGCTGACGTTAACGAACTCGGCGGCACGGCGGTGCTTAGCCCGGGAAGCCTCTGGCGCTACCAGCTCGACGCGGCCCACGCCGGTGCTGACTTGATGTCCACCGCTAAGACAGTCTCCGACGTGCTGCGCCAATTCGACGACACGCTCAACCCGCAACAGCTGGCCGAGCGGGCCAGCTCAACGAACGGACCGCTGGACCTCATCACCTTGCGGCCCACCGACCACGACAGGGTTGCCGCAGCGCTGGACCCGCTGCCCGGGATCGTCGTCACCCCGCAGGCCGCGATGTTGCCCACCGACGACCG
>CAYPTG010000310.1:0-362 GCA_964413455.1 uncultured Mycobacterium sp.
CACACAGGCTGCACGCGTCTCTTACGTCAAGTGAAGTGACACTCACCTCGGATCGGTCATCTCATCTGAGCTGACACACCGCACGTCGGCTTCGTCAGCTCAGATGAGAACGGACACGTCGGTCACCGGCACGAATACCCGCTCGCGTCAAAGTTCAGTTGCGAAGCTAAGGGCTCGGGGACCGGAATGGGTTCTTTGCCGAGTGCGGTGCGCGTCCGCTGAGTTCCCGGTGCTCCCGCCGCTCGCTTCAATTGGTCCGTAGTTCTTGTGGCTGCCGTCTCTGTGATCTTGTCAGGCCCGGGGCACCATGATGTCCACGGTCGGGCTTTCACCCCTTGGTGCAGCGGATGCTGAATCGCCCC
>CAYPTG010000310.1:372-3003 GCA_964413455.1 uncultured Mycobacterium sp.
GTCACGGCGCGCTCTGCAGTGGGTGAATCGCCCCGGGTTTGATGCACACCGGTTTATTGGTGCGCAGCCTCGGTTTGGGCTGTGTTCCTAGCGTAGTAGAGCGTCTCGTATTCGACCGGTGGGATGCGGCCCAGGCGGTGCATGAGCCGGTCGGTGTTGTACCAGTTCACCCAGTCGGCGGGGCGCCCCTACACGGCCGCAATCGACGTCGTGCAGGCCAGGTCATGACGAATCTTCGGAGTTGTCGTCAGCTTGCTCCGGGGCTTGATCGAAGTGAGCTTGAATTGGGCCGGCTGGAGAGTCAAGTTCGTCGCTGTTCTCCTCCACGATGAGATCCAAGGCCAATTGGTCTCCGGCGTCGGTGCCTGGGGCGTCTACGGCGCTCTGTTGCCCCGGGCGACTGCTCCGATGAAGAGCTGGGGAAGCGTAGGCAGCCCATGTATTGCCGGCTTCCGCAGCGTGTTTCTGGGTGACTTGGTCGCTGTAGCCGAGCACGTCGGCGACCAGAGGGGCGGGTATCTCAGAGGCGAGTTCCTGTAGTGCGGTGTTGCGTGAGCCCAGCAGATTGATGCCCAGCCATCGGAGCCGGTGCATGATCGATTGCGGGTCGAGGTGCTGGCCGGGTCGGCTGCTGGGGAACAGCCAGGCAGTGCCGATGGCTCCGCCTGCGGTGCGCAGGTTGGGCCGGTGGTGAAGGTGGTAGTTCAGTTGTGAGGCAAATGGTTCGGGCACCGGGATGGGTTCTTTGCCCAGGGCGATGCGGGTCTCGCCGTCGACTCGGGCGATCGCGGTAGCCTGCAGGGCTGCGATCTTGGAGAGCGGTTGCGCGTAGAGCAGCAGCAGGACGCCGGCGACGCGATAGGGAAGGCTTTCGGCGTCGCCGGTGAGCAGTTCCTTGAGCCAGCCCAGGCGCTGTTCTTGGGTGATCGTGGGTGTTGTTCTGGCCTGCCGGAACCCGATCTGGACACCGGTGTTGCCCCTGCTGCTCTTGGCCCAGATGAAGAAGGTCCGGATCAGGTGGCGAGTGGTCGGCCCGGAGGTGAGGTAGGCGTCGACATCGTGCTGTGTGCATTCGGCGGCGGTGCGGCCGTGGGTGTCCTCGAGCCAGGTCAAGAATTTGATCGTCTCGGTGATCTCCTGTTTCGCCGATCGTTTCGGGCCGTCGGTGCCTTGACCGGGCTTGGACTGGCTGCGGAGTCGGCGTAGGTGGTGCCAGGTGGCGAACTGTTCGACCGGCCCGCGGATCGCCGGTGAGCCGATGGCGTCCAGTTTGGCGCTCAACCATCCTTCGAAACGTGCGAGGTGTTCGTCGCGCGGGGGGAGCAGTCCATGGTGCTCCAGGATCGACCGCAGGTGGCTGATGTGCTTGCCGCGGCCTGCTGCGGTGAGCCCGTCATGGGTGAGAGGTATTGCGCCGGAGGTGATTCCGCCGAGTAGCTGCAGGACCTGCAGGCTGCGTTTCCAGGCCAGGATGCTCTCGGGCCGGTCCACGCCACACAGCACCTCGATGAGGGTCTCCATGGCGGCCGGGTCGGCGGGGTGGTGCAGCAGGATCCGGCAGAGGTCGTCACGCAAGGCACATCGAGCGCAGTCCCCGGCGCGGTAGATCTCGCCTTCATGTCCGCATGTCCGGCAGGTGAACTTGCCGGGGATACCGGCGCAGGTCAGGCAGACCGGACGCGGGTCGGTGTGATTCGCGCGCCCCGGCAGGACGCCATCGTGACCGCAGATCGGGCAGATGCCATGGGTGCGCATCGCACTGTAGAAGCAGCTGTGGCACAGCCGATCACCCGGCCAGTACACCCGCAGCTTGTTGGCCATGCGCCGGCACCTGCTGCATTCTTGGTCACCATCGGTAACCGGGGGCCGTCCACGTCGTGTCGAGCGGGGATTTGGCTCAATCGTCATCGCTGATGACCCGGGCACGCCGGGGCCGCACGGACTTGTTGAGTTCGACGACATTGGGCGGCGCGATGGTGGTTCCTGAGGCGGTCTTTCTGCGACGCGCGTCGGTGGCGGTCACCGTCACCAGATCCTCCACACCGCAGCCCAGAATGTCACACAACGCCGCCATCAGCTGCAGCGAGACACGTTCGGGCCGTTGATGAACGACCCGGTAGACCTGCGGGCGGGAAAGCTGTATTCCGCGCTCGGCGAGACGGGGGATCAGGTCAGTGCTGTTGTGCATCCCGTGGGCGGCCATGAGCTCGGCCAGCCGCCAGCTGTAGTCGACTTCGCGTTTCATGAGGTTTCCTCTCCCAGCGAGAGCGCGTCCTTGATGGTCTGGTCGAGCACGCGGCGCACGGTCCGAGTCCGAAAGTCGCTGGCGACACCGGTGTAGAGCGATGTGGTGCTGGCGAATTCGTGGCCGGCCTGGTCCTGGACGAACTTGGCGTCCCAGCCGTCCTCGATGAGGTGGGTGATGTAGGAGCGGCGAAACGAATGCAGATCCAGGCCGTCGGTCAGCCCGAGATCGTTGCAGTAGCGCCGGAACCGGCGCAGCAGCGTGTTCTCGGCGACCAGCGAGCCCCGCTCGCTGGGGAACAGATCGATGCTGTCGTCGATATAGGGCTGGCCGTGGGCCAGCCAGTCAGCAAGGATCTCCGGTGTCCAATCGAAGACCGTCAGCAC
>CAYPTG010000311.1:0-2988 GCA_964413455.1 uncultured Mycobacterium sp.
AATTCGCCACCGAGTTCGGACTGCCGATCGTCGAAGTCATTGCCGGCGGCGATGTTTCGCAGCATGCCCACACCGGAGACGGTGTGCTGGTCAACTCCGGCTACCTGGACGGCCTCGGGGTCACGGAGGCCAAGGAGGCGATCACCGTCCGGCTGGAGGCCGACGGCCGGGGCCGGGCCAGGGTCGAGTACAAACTGCGGGACTGGCTGTTCGCCCGTCAACGGTATTGGGGTGAACCGTTTCCCATCGTCTACGACGCCGACGGTCGGGCACATCCGCTGCCCGACGACATGCTTCCGGTAGAGCTGCCCGACATCGCGGACTACTCACCGGTGTTGTTCGATCCGGAGGATGCCGACAGCGAACCGTCGCCGCCACTGAACAAAGCCGGCGACTGGGTGCACCTGGAACTCGACCTCGGCGACGGTATGCGCTCCTACACCCGCGACACCAACGTGATGCCTCAGTGGGCCGGTAGCTCCTGGTACGAGCTGCGCTACGCCGACCCGCACAACGCAGAACAGTTCTGCGCCAAGGAAAACGAGGCCTACTGGATGGGCCCCCGGCCCGCCGAGCACGGGCCGAACGATCCGGGCGGGGTCGATCTGTATGTCGGAGGCGAAGAGCAAGCAGTACTGCACCTGCTGTACGCGCGGTTCTGGCACAAGGTGCTGTACGACTTGGGCTACGTCACTTCCCGGGAGCCCTACCGTCGGCTGGTGAATCAGGGCTACATCCAGGCGTTCGCCTATACCGATTCCCGCGGCGCCTACGTCGCCGCCGCCGACGTCGTCGAGCGGGACGGCAGGTTCTACCTTCCCGGACCCGATGGCGAGGTGGAGGTGTTCCAAGAGTTCGGCAAAATCGGTAAGAGTCTGAAGAACTCGATCTCACCGGACGAGATCTGCGACTCCTACGGCGCCGACACGCTGCGGGTGTACGAGATGTCGATGGGACCGCTGGAGGCGTCCCGCCCGTGGGCCACCAAGGACGTCGTCGGTGCGCACCGCTTCCTGCAGCGGGTGTGGCGGCTGGTGGTCGACGAATCCACCGGTGCGGCAAGGGCTTCCGAGGACGCTCTGGACGAGCAGACGTTGCGGGCATTACACCGCACCATCGCGGGTGTCCGTGACGACTATGCCGGTCTGCGCAACAACACCGCAGCCGCCAAGCTGATCGAGTACACTAACCACCTCACCAAGGCCGGTGTCACCGCCCGCGCGGCACTGGAGCCGTTGGTGCTGATGGTCAGCCCGCTGGCCCCGCATCTGGCCGAGGAGCTGTGGCGGCGACTGGGACACGACTCCTCGCTGGCGCACGGGCCGTTCCCGGTGGCCGATGAGCGCTATCTGGTGACTGACACCGTCGAATACCCGGTCCAGGTCAACGGCAAGGTCCGCGGCCACATCACGGTAGCTGCCGACGCCGGCAAGGATGCGCTGGAGCAGGCGGCGCTGGCCGATGAGAAGGTGCTGGCCTTCCTAGCCGGCGCCACACCGAAGAAGATCATCGTGGTGCCCGGCCGGCTGGTCAACGTCGTCATCTGAGGAGGCACAGCGCATGTCGACAGCGCTGATCACCGGAGCCAGCGGCGGTATCGGAGCCGCGATCGCGCAGGCGTTGGCCCCCACCCACACGGTGCTGCTGGCCGGCCGGCCATCACCGCGGCTCGATGCCCTGGCAGACCAGCTGGGCGCCACCACATGGCCGTTGGACCTCACCGACATTGACGACATCGAGGCGGCGGCCGAGGTACTCGGCACCCTCGACGTGCTGGTGCACAACGCCGGGGTGGCCTACCCGGGGCGGGTCGCCGAATCCACACCGGAGCAGTGGCGGGCCACCTTCGAGGTCAACGTCACCGGTGCGGTGGCGCTGACACTGGCGCTGCTGCCCGCGCTGCGCGCCGCCCGCGGGCAGGTGGTGTTCATCAATTCCGGTGCGGGGATGAATGTTTCGCCCGGACTTGCGTCGTATTCGGCGAGCAAGTTCGCGCTGCGGGCGTTCGCCGACTCGTTGCGGACCGATGAGCCGCTGTTGCGGGTGACCAGCATTCATCCCGGCCGGGTGGACACCGAGATGCAGCGCGATCTGGTCGCCTACGAAGGTGACGAGTACGACCCCGCCCAGTACCTCACACCGCAGACCGTCGCCGGCGCGGTTGTACAGGTGCTCGCCACTCCCGCCGACGCGCACACTCATCAGGTGGTGATCCGGCCGCGGGGCAGGGTCTGACTCGCGCCGAGATCGACGAAATGGCGCGATCTTCTCGGTGTTTCCCGCCCAAACGTGAGTTTGGGCGGGACTTTCCGAGCTGCGTGGGCGGGCGTGGGCGGGCGTGCGCGGTCGCGCCGGAGACCGCAGAATGAACCCCGTGGCATTCGATGCCGGCTTCACGCCGACCCAGCTCGCCGCCCGCGCGGCCTACCTGTTGCGCGGTAACGACCTGGGCGCGATGACCTCCGCGGCCCCGCGGCTCTACCCGCACATGTGGAGTTGGGACGCGGCGTTCGTGGCGGTCGGGCTGGCCGCGCTCAGCGTGGAGCGGGCGGTGGTCGAACTCGACACCTTGCTGTCGGCCCAGTGGGCCAACGGGATGATCCCGCATATCGTCTTCGCCCCCGGCGTCGACGGCTATTTCCCCGGCCCGGACCGGTGGGCCTGCGCCCAGCTGGCGGCCAACGCACCGGCGGATCGGCATACCTCCGGGATCACCCAGCCACCGGTGCACGCCATCGCGGTGCAGCGCATCCTGGACCGCGCTCAGTCCAGTGGCCGCTCGACCCGCGCGGTGGCCGAAGCTTTCCTGGACCGCCGATGGGACGACATGGTGCGCTGGCACCGCTGGCTAGCCGAGGCGCGGGACCCCAACCAGCACGGGCGGATCACCCTGTACCACGGCTGGGAGTCCGGTATGGACAACTCGCCGCGCTGGGACACCGCTTACGCCAACGTGGTCGCCGGCGCGGTCCCGGCCTACCAGCGCGC
>CAYPTG010000312.1:0-2977 GCA_964413455.1 uncultured Mycobacterium sp.
AGAAGCTGTCGAAGGCCGTGGAGCCGAGAAGCATCGCCATCACCGCGACGGTGCCGGGCCGCACCGGCAGGGTGGGCAGGTGATCGAGCGGGTTTCCCACCACGATGCGTCCGGTAGCGGTGTTGCGCCGCAACGGCGCCAGCCGGGACACGGTCATGCTGTACACCTCGAAGGGATCCGCGCGGGCGAACCACCGCGACCCGAACACCGCCGCGCCGGCGAACATGGCGATGGCGTAGGCGAGGATCCACAGCTTGATCGCCCCCAGTGAGCCGGGATCGGGGCTGGCCAGTTCCAGCCACACGAACGCGAACAGGCCTGCCGCCGCCGGCCAGTATCCCCAGCGTTGCGGGTATCCCCGAGGTGGATGCCCGGTCCGCTTGCCGCCCAGAAGTCCCCAGAGGGTGCGCACCGGGGAGATCACCCGCCAGACGGGCCCGAGGAGGACCGAGACGGCGACCAGACCAACCCAGAGCAGGACGTAGAACGAGCCCGGCAGGGCGTTATCGGCGTTCTGCGGTCCCCAGATTGCCGCGATGCCAACCCACACCGTGACCAGCAGCGCCGCCGCCGCGAGGATGCTGCGCACGGGGCGCGAGTCCACGGCGGTGGTCACCCAGCCCGGCAAGGCGCGCCCGGGTTTGGCCGGGTCGAACTTCGGTGTGCGCCAGGCAACCGCGACGACGGCGAAGGTCAGGATCAGTGCCCACACACCGCCGACGAGGGCATAGTTCAGGGGGATCGGCAGATCGGTGGAACCGCCCACCCCGTGGGCGAGGACGGTCTCGCCTGCCTCGCTCATCGGGGCCGGACCGTGATGGTGACGATGGTCCTGTTCAGATCGTGCAACTCCACGTCCACCTGACCGGGAACCTCGACGGTGAACTCGAAGCGCTGACCGGGACGGGCCTGTACCTCGAAGACATGTTCGGGAATCGAATGCACGTGAATGCTGTCGGATGCATCGCTGTTGACCTCGAGTGTGATCGGCTCCCCCGCAACCGCCGTTGCCTCGGCGTTGGTGGGGGTCACGGTGCCCCCGGCGATGCTCACAGGGAGGAGTGTCCCGACCTGGGGCGGGGCGCTCGGAACGCCGGCCGCGGACGTCAGCGGGGGGGCATTTTCCGACGCGGATGATTCCAGCGGGGGTGTCGCCGTCGAACCGCATCCCGAGCCGACAAGGGCGACGACGACACCGAAGACGGCGAGTGTTGACCGGCGCATCGCGTCAGTGCACCGCGGGGTCGGGGGTCAGTGCCCGGGTGTCCGACGACGGGTCGCCGCCGGCGGGCCGGCGGGAGGCCCGGTCGATCGCGAACACCCCCAGGCCCAATCCGACGACCGAGAACCCCAGCGCGGTCCAGGCGATGACGGGCAGCAGCCCGCCGGTGGCCTGCTTCCCGATGGTCACGGTGGGGACGGGGAACTTGGGCTTGTCGCCGCCGGTGCTCTGCTCGGTCCACGCTTCACTGGAGCCGTCGGAGAAGGTCTGTGTGGTGGGCAAGGCGAAGGTGTCGGCGTCGGGCATGGGCCCTAGGTAGAGGGCGAATTCCTGGAACTGCCCTTGCGGGACGCCGCCACCGGGGGCCGCTGTCCAGGTCACTGTGCTGACTACCTCGTTGACCGGGGTTCCGTCGTCCTTGCGCAGCGGGGGGTCGATCTTGCGCTTCTGGATGTCCAGCGTCCAGCCCGCGACCGGTTCGGCCCGCACCGTCCGCAGCGGTGTCTCCTCGGGGATGCGGACTTCGACCTTGGTGGTCGGCGGTTTCCCCGCCTCGGTGGGAACCCCGAGGGTGACCACGCCGAATCCGCCCGGGCCGGTGCCATCGAGGGTGGCGTCGACGTGGGCGGTCGCCGACGGGCTGAACATCAGGGCCACGGCCGCGCTGACCAATAGGACTCCGGCTGTGCGCCGCAAGGGTGTGAACATCGGTACCTCCGTTGTGTTGGGTGTTGGGTGTTGGGTGTGGTGCGCGGACGCTCGGCGTGCCGAGCGACTCGTTTCGGAAATTGAGAGGGTTATCCGTGGCCGATGGACGGGCAGTCCATCGGCATGTCGCTGTTGGGTGGCGGTAGCTGGTTCAGGCCGCCCACCTGCCCCGGTCGGGTCAGGGGGTTGTCGGCGCCAGGGTCTGTCTGAACGGCGGGCGGATGAGCCATGACGCTGCATCTGGTTGTGGAGTCGTCCTCGATGAAGGGTGCACTGCCCAGCAATGACAGGGCGACGGCGGGGGCGGCGGCGATGACCGCGACAGCGCGGGTTTTGCGCCGTAGCTGTTGCAGGGCCGTGGTGAGCTTTCCGGCGGTGCGGTGCGGGGGTGTGAACATGAGTTCCTCCAGTCGGTGTCGTGCGGGTTTCTGCTCGTCGGGACCCCGTTTCCGTGCGGGGCTGTTTGTCATGGGTTCGCCGTTGCCAGGTGGGCTTCCCGGAGGTGGCCGTTGCGGGCGAGGGTGTGCAGTGCGGCGGTGCAGAGCAGGCCGATGCCGGTCAGCGCCGTCCACACGAGTACTCCCAGGCTGTGCTGGTTGGCGGCTTGCATCAGCGCTCCGGTGGCGACGTTGCCGGCCAGGATGCCGACGCCGACGATGGTGCTGTAGAAGCCGTAGTGGGTGCCGATCAGGCGCCCGCCGGCTAGGGCCACCACGGTGTCCATCTCGAAGGGGAACACCGCCGCCGATCCGATGGCCAGCACGGCGGTGCTCAGCAGCAGCGCCGCGATCCCAGCAGGTGTCCCGAACCGGGTGTCGGGCAACAGGATCAGCGGGGTGAAGGACAGTGCCACCACGGTCATGCCGATGACCAGGGAGCGGCTGGTTCCCCAGCGCGAGGAGAACCAGCGGGTGACCCGCAGTTGTGCGGCCACAGCCACCACGCCGGACACCACGAACAGCGCGGCGATCAGCAGCGCCTGGTGCTGGGGTGCAAGGTCCGCGGCGTGCAAAGGCAGGGCCAGATAGACCTGGAAGGACAGCACGT
>CAYPTG010000313.1:0-2972 GCA_964413455.1 uncultured Mycobacterium sp.
GCCGCGGTCATCCTGTTCGGCGGACACGAAATCTTCTGCGCCGGCGACGATGTCCCGGAGCTGCGCAACCTGACCCCCGCCGAGGCTGGGGGCGCCGCAGCGCTACGCGGTGCCGCGCTGGACGCGGTGGCCGCCATCCCCAAACCCACCGTCGCCGCCGTCACCGGCTACGCCCTGGGCGCCGGGCTGAGCCTGGCCCTGGCCGCCGACTGGCGGGTCTGCGGCGACAACGCGAAACTGGGCGCCACCGAAATCCTGGCCGGCCTGGTTCCCGGCGAGGGCGGCTGCCAGCGGCTGGCCCGCACCGTCGGCACGGCCCGGGCCAAGGAGCTGGCGTTCAGTGGCCGGTTCGTCGGCGCCAAAGAGGCGCTGGCGCTGGGCCTGGTCGAAGAGCTGGTGGCACCCGATCATGTCTACGACGCCGCCCTGCGGTGGGCAGGCCGATTCACCGACCTCCCGGCCGCCGCGCTGGCCGGAGCCAAGGCGCTGATCGACGGGGCCGAAGGCAGCGCCGCCCAGTCCTGACTATTAGGCTGCCCTTCATGACCGATCCGGCCCCCAACCCGCACGCTACGGCTGAGCAGGTGCAGGCGGCGCTCAAAGACACCAAGCTGGCCCAAATCCTGTACCACGACTGGGAAGCCGAAACATACGACGACAAGTGGTCCATCTCCTACGACAAGCGCTGTGTGGACTACGCCCGCGACCTGTTCGACGCCACCGTTCCGGCCGACGAACTCCGCGGACTGCCGTATGAGCGGGCGCTCGAACTCGGCTGCGGCAGTGGCTTTTTCCTGCTCAACCTCATCCAGGCCGGGGTGGCCCGCCGCGGATCGGTGACCGACTTGTCCCCGGGAATGGTGAAGGTCGCGGTGCGCAACGGGGAATCGCTCGGCCTGGACATCGACGGCCGGGTGGCCGACGCCGAGGGCATCCCATATGACGACGACACCTTCGACCTGGTGGTCGGCCACGCTGTGCTGCACCACATCCCGGACGTCGAGCAGTCGCTGCGCGAAGTGGTGCGGGTGCTCAAGCCCGGAGGCCGGTTCGTGTTCGCCGGCGAGCCGACCACCGTCGGCGACACCTACGCCCGCAGCCTGTCCACGCTGACCTGGCGGGTGGCCACCAACGCCACCCGGCTGCCCGGTCTGGGCGATTGGCGCCGCCCGCAGGCCGAGCTCGACGAATCCTCCCGCGCCGCGGCACTGGAAGCCGTCGTCGACTTGCACACCTTCGAGCCGGCCGAGCTGGAACGGCTGGCCCGCCGCGGCGGAGCCGTCGAAGTATCCACCGAGACAACGGAATTCACCGCGGCGATGCTCGGCTGGCCGCTGCGCACCCTGGAAGCCGCGGTCCCGCCGGGCAAACTGGGATGGGGCTGGGCGAAATTCGCCTTCACCAGCTGGATCGGGCTCAGCTGGATCGACAACAACCTCTGGCGGCGGGTGGTGCCCAAGGGCTGGTACTACAACGTCATGATCACTGGGGTCAAACCGTCCTGATCTTCACCCGCGCCGACGTCGCCTACCTGACCAGCGACGCGGGCACGGCCGCGCTGGCCGAGGTGGCCGGCTTCCCGCTGACCGACCGGGTGGCCGACATCGCGGCGATCCGGGCCCGCTTCGGCGAACGGACCGCCGCGCTGATCGAAACCACGCTGCTGCGCCGCAAGGCGGCCGGCAAGCTGGCCGGCCTGGACGTGGCGGGCTGGTTGTTCACCGACGAAGCCCTGCAACAGGCGACCGCCACACCGGTGGCCCGGCATCGTGCCACCCGGCTGACCGGGGAGCTCGTGCACGACGCCACCTGCTCGATCGGCACCGAGCTGGCCGCCCTGCGCGACACCGCCGCCGGGGTGATCGGCAGCGATATCGACGAGGTCCGGCTGGCCATGGCCGCCCACAACCTGGGCCCCGATGTGCCGCTGTGCCGCGCCGATGCGCTGCACCCGATCAGCCGCGACGCGGTGGTGCTGCTCGACCCGGGCCGGCGGGCCGACGGCCGACGCCGTTTCCATCCGCGGACCTACCTGCCGCCGCTGGACGCGCTGGCCGAGGTCTACCGGGGCCGGGCCACCGTGCTGAAATGCGCACCCGGCATCGACTTCGACGCGGTGGCCGAGCTCGGCTTCGACGGCGAGATCGAGGTGGTGTCGGTCGCCGGATCGGTCCGCGAAGCATGCCTTTGGTCACCCGCGCTGGCCCAGCCCGGGGTGCGCCGACGCGCCAGCGTGCTGGACCGCGGCCACGCCGCCGACGAGGTGATCACCGACGCCGATCCCGACGACTGCGCCGCCGGTGCCCCGGGCCGCTGGATCGTCGACCCGGACGGTGCGGTGGTGCGGGCCGGGCTGGTCCGCCACTACGCCACCCGGCACGGACTGTGGCAACTCGACCCCGACATCGCCTACCTGACCGGCGGTCAGGTACCCGACGGAGTCCGCGGATTCGAGATCCTCGACCAGCTGCCTCTGCGGGAAAAGGTTCTGCGGCGAGCTCTTTCGGCCCGCGATTGTGGAGCGCTGGAGATCCTGGTGCGCGGGGTCGACGTCGACCCCGACGCGCTGCGGCGGCGGTTGAAGCCGACAGGGGACACCGCGCTGTCGGTGGTGATCATGCGGATGGGCTCCGGCTCCGACTCGCGGGCGGTGGCCTTCGTGTGCCGGCCTGGCGAGCCCGGGCGTCAGAGCCTGGACATCACGCCGGGCTGAACCCGTAGACCTGCCCGCCGCTGGTGGCCGCCACCACCCGGCGGTCGACGCCCACCGACACCCCGACCGGGAAGCCTCCGGCCTGCGGTAGCGGGTAGCTGTTCAGCGTGCGGCCGCCGTCGGCGGGGTTGAACGCCAGCAGTGAGAGCTGCGGTCCGTCGGCGACGACGGCGTAGGCCACCTGCGCGCCGGCCTGGCTGGAGCTCGACAACGGGGTGACGTCGTCGCGGCGCCACCGCACCTGCGCGTGGTCCCCGGC
>CAYPTG010000314.1:0-2969 GCA_964413455.1 uncultured Mycobacterium sp.
GATGGTGGAGCCCACCGAAAGTGAGAGCCTGGCCGAGGTGGACGCGTTCTGCGAAGCGATGATCGCGATCCGCGCCGAGATCGACAAGGTCGGCTCCGGGGAGTGGCCGGCCGAGGACAACCCGCTGCGCAACGCCCCGCACACCGCCGAGTGCCTGCTGGTGGCCCACTGGGAGCACCCGTACACCCGAGAGCAGGCCGCCTACCCGTTGGGAACGGGATTCCGGCCCAAGGTGTGGCCGCCGGTGCGGCGGATCGACGGCGCCTACGGCGACCGGAACCTGGTGTGCTCCTGCCCGCCTATCGAAGCGTTCGCCTGACTAGACCTCAAGCGAGCGTACGAGAGATCGCTGCCATGAGCGCTGGCGAGTCGGGCGGCACGCTCTGGTAGGTGCCCCCGGAGAGCCGGACCACCGCCTCCCAGGTCTGCCGGTCGGGGTCATCGCCGATGTCGATGACGTTGATCGCCACCGGACGGTCGTGGTCCACGGCGGACTTCACGTAATCCTGCAGGCCCTGCTCATCCAGCGACTTGTCGGTGTGCCCGCCGGTGGTGATCACCAGGACCGAATTGGGTTGCCCGGGACGGAAGTTGGCCAGCGCATAGTCGTACACCAGCCGCAGCGTGGTGAACGACACCCCACCGCCGTCGGTGGGTGACAGCCCGTCCAGCGCGGAGGCCAGCGCGGCAGCCCGCGGCTGCCCGCCCAGATCCTCCGACACCGGGCCGACCGACACCGCGGTCCCGCTGTCGGTGCCGTTGAAGGTCCACAACCCGACGGCCGCGCCGGGCGGCAGCGCCAGAATCCGGTCTTTGAGCGGGCCGGTGACGCCGCCGACGTTCTGGTTGAGCATCACGGTGGTAGTGGCTTCGGTGGCCGGCGCCATGGTGGCGGCCACCGCGGTGCGCATCGCATCGTCACCGGTCGGCAGCGGGGCGGGCAGCGCAGGGAAGCTCACCACATCGCTGGACGGCGGCGTGATCCCCTCGGCCCGGAAGCCGGCCTTGGCCAGCTCCTGCTGCTGTTCGGGTTTGCGCATGAACCGGGAGAACTCGCTGGCGGCAGCGACCTGCTCCTCGCTGAGCCACGGGCCGGACAACAGCACCGTCGGATAGTCGGCGACCGCAGCCGCGCCACCGGGCACCCACTCGGCAACGTTGTCGGTGGCGTGCTCCAGCCCCGCGGCCCGGGAGAACAGCTGCTGCTCGGTGATCGCCACCGCGTGCACCGGCGCGGCGGCGGCATCGCCGGGTGCCAACAGTGCGTCGAAGGCTTGCTGGGCGGTGTTGTCGGGCAGCCTCGGCTGGCCGGTCAGCAGTTCACCGACCGCGCCGAGGCCGTCGGTGGGTGGGGCTCCGGGCGGGGCGGCGGTGGTGGCCACCGCCTCGGCGGCCAGATAGCCGGCATCGGCGGCGCCGACGGTCGGCAACGCCAGCCGCAGCGAACCCCAGCCCGGCAACTTGCGGGCCTCCAGCGAAGCAGGGTCGCTCTGCAGGCCGGGCAGCGCCTGCCAGCCGTCCTGTGCCAGAGCATCTTTGAGCTGGGGACGCACCGCCAGCACCACCGGGGAGCTGACCAGCGAACGGTCGTCGCTGACGGCTTGTGCCCCGGCGGCATGCTGCAGCCGGGATGACTGGATCGAGCTGGCCGGCAGCCACAGCGCCGGGCGCTCACCGAGATCAGCCGGCCAGGTGCCGGTCAGGCCCTTGAGGGCGGTATCTGAATCAGCTTGCGTGACAGTAACATTCACGCACTTGTCACCGACCGGCTTGGCGTGGGCGTTGAAGTCCTCGGCGAACGAGGTGACGTTCTGCGCGATCGAGGGGTCGGCGACGACGGCGACGGTGGCGGTGCCCTGCAGGCACTGCTGAGCCGCGTCGGTGGACCGGCGGGACAGCGCGCTGCCGAAGAACCGCCACAGGATGATCCCACCGATCAGCAGCACCACCGCGGCCAGCGCGGCGATCACACCGACGCTCACCTCGCGTGGGCCGGTCTCCGCCGCGCGCCGTCGGCCCTGCCAGCCCTCGTCGCGGGGTATCGGTATCCGGCCGGAAATCGGTCCGCGGGGTATCGGTATCCGGCCGGAGGGTGGATTGCCGTCGCCAGGCTCAGCGGGTTCGTCCAGGGGTTCCCCGGCTCCGGGAATGCTGTGCCTACCCACCGGCCTTCACCTCGCGGCGGCGCCGATGCAGGATCGGCTCGGTGTAGCCGCTGGGCTGCTCGGCCCCGGACAGGATGAGCTCCTGGGCGGCCTGGAACGCGATGCTGCCCTCGGGGTCCGGCGCCATCGGCCGATAGTCCGGGTCGCCGGCGTTCTGCGTGTCCACCACCGCCGCCATCCGGCGCAGGCTGGCCTTGACGTCGTCGGCGGTGATGACGCCGTGCCGCAGCCAGTTGGCCAGCAGCTGGCTGGAGATCCGCAGAGTGGCGCGGTCCTCCATCAGCGCGACATCGTGGATGTCGGGCACCTTCGAGCAGCCGACGCCGGCATCGATCCAGCGCACCACGTAGCCCAAAATCGACTGGCAGTTGTTGTCGAGCTCCTCGTGGATCTCCCCGGGCGACCAGGTCTGCTCACGGTCGGCCAGCGGGATGGTCAGCAGTTGCCCGATCTCGGTGCGCCGCTTGCCGGCCAGCTCCCGGTGCACCTGGTAGACGTCGACGTAGTGGTAGTGCATGGCGTGCAGGGTGGCGGCGGTCGGCGAGGGCACCCACGCCGTGGTGGCTCCGGCCCGGGGCTGGCCGATCTTCTGCGCCACCATGTCGGCCATCAGGTCGGTCATCGCCCACATACCCTTGCCGATCTGAGCCCGCCCGGAGAACCCGGTGGCCAGACCGACGTCGACGTTCTGGTCCTCGTAGGCCAGGATCCACGGCTGGGTCTTCATCGCGCCCTTGCGGATCATCGGCCCGGCTTCCATCGAGGTGTGGATCTCGTCGCCGGTGCGGTCGAGGAAGCCGGTGT
>CAYPTG010000315.1:0-2967 GCA_964413455.1 uncultured Mycobacterium sp.
GCCGGCAACCGGCCCGATGTGGTCATCACCGAAATCGGCGGCACCGTCGGCGATATCGAATCCCAGCCGTTCCTGGAAGCCGCCCGCCAGGTCCGCCACGAAGTCGGCCGGGAGAACTGCTTCTTCCTGCACGTGTCGCT
Source organism: uncultured Mycobacterium sp. (assembly GCA_964413455.1). Taxonomy (GTDB): domain Bacteria; phylum Actinomycetota; class Actinomycetes; order Mycobacteriales; family Mycobacteriaceae; genus Mycobacterium. The sequence continues at coordinate 141 of CAYPTG010000315.1, forward strand.
GGTGCCGTATCTGGCGCCGTCCGGTGAGCTGAAAACCAAACCCACCCAGCATTCGGTGGCCGCGCTGCGCAGCATCGGCATCACCCCGGACGCGCTGATCCTGCGCTGCGACCGGGACGTGCCCGAGCCGCTGAAAGAGAAGATCGCGCTGATGTGCGACGTCGACATCGACGGCGTGATCTCCACCCCGGACGCCCCCTCGATCTACGACATCCCCAAGGTGCTGCACCGCGAGGAACTCGACGCCTACGTGGTGCGCCGGCTCAACCTGCCGTTCCGTGACGTCGACTGGACCACTTGGAACGATCTGCTGCGCCGGGTGCACGACCCGCAGGAGACCGTGCGAATCGCGTTGGTAGGCAAATACATTGACCTCTCCGACGCCTACCTGTCGGTGGTCGAGGCGCTACGGGCCGGTGGCTTCGCGCACCGCGCCAGAGTGGAAATACGCTGGGTGGCCTCCGATAACTGCGAAACCGATGCCGGCGCTGCCGCCGCGCTGGACGACGTGCACGGCGTGCTGATCCCCGGCGGCTTCGGCATCCGCGGTATCGACGGCAAGATCGGCGCGATCCGCTATGCCCGGCACCGCGGGCTGCCGCTGCTGGGCCTGTGCCTGGGGTTGCAATGCATCGTGATCGAAGCGGCCCGCTCGGTGGGCCTGTCCGACGCCAACTCCGCCGAACTCGACCCCGAGACACCGGACCCGGTGATCTCCACCATGGCCGATCAGCGCGACGCCGTCGCCGGACAGGCCGACCTCGGCGGCACCATGCGGCTGGGCGCCTACCCGGCGGTGCTGCAACCCGGATCGCTGGTGGCTCAGGCCTATGAAGCGACCGAGGTTTCCGAACGGCACCGGCACCGCTACGAGGTGAACAACGCCTACCGCGACCGGATCGCGCAGAGCGGGCTGCGGTTCTCCGGCACCTCGCCGGACGGACATCTGGTCGAGTTCGTCGAATACCCGCCGGATCAACACCCGTTCCTGGTCGGCACCCAGGCCCACCCGGAGCTCAAGAGCCGGCCCACCCGCCCGCACCCGCTGTTCACCGCGTTCATCGGCGCCGCACTCGATTACAAGGCCGAAGAGCGGCTGCCGGTCGAGATTCCGGAGCTCCCGGAGGGCTCCGGCCAGCACGCACCGCACGCCAACAACGGCACCGAACATCCGCGGGACGCCGTCGTGCAGCCGCTGCCGGACCATGCCCGTGGCTGACCACGACTTCCAGATCGTCGGCACCGAGACGCGCTTTTGTGGGGCGATCATCGCGTTGCGCACCGATGAGGTCCGGATGCCGGGCGGGGTGACCGCCATCCGAGAGGTGGTCGAGCACTTCGGCGCGGTGGCGATCGCCGCCGTCGACGACAACGACCAACTGGCGATGATCTACCAGTACCGGCACGCGCTGGGCCGCCGGCTCTGGGAACTGCCCGCCGGGCTGCTCGACGCACCGGGCGAGGACCCGGCGGCCGCCGCGGCCCGCGAACTGCACGAGGAGACCGGCCTGGTCGCACAGGACTGGCGAGTGCTGATCGACGTCGCGGTGTCACCCGGCTTCTGCGACGAGACGATCCGGGTCTACCTGGCCCGCGGGCTGACCGACGTCGGGCGCCCGGAGGCCGACCACGAGGAGGCCGACCTCACCGTGCACTGGGTGGATCTACGCGAGGCCGCCGACCGGGTGCTGGCCGGTGAGATCGTCAACGCCACCGCCGCGGCCGGAGTGCTGGCCGCCCACGCGGTGATCGTCGACGGCAAGCCCACCCGGGGACTGGACGCCCCGTGGCCGGACCGGTCCTCGGCGCTGGCGGCCCGTAAGGGGCACCGGTGACGACGACGTTCGCGGTGGCGCTGGACGCCCAGGTGCAGGGCTACCTGGACCACCTCGCCATCGAGCGCGGGGTGGCCGCCAACACGCTCAGCTCCTACCGCCGCGACCTGCGTCGCTACGTCGAACACCTGGTGCTGCGCGGCATCGTGGACCTGCGCGACGTGGTGGAAACCGACGTCAGCGACTTCCTGGTGGCGCTGCGCCGCGGCGACCCGGACACCGGGGCGGCCGCGCTGTCGGCGGTGTCGGCGGCCCGGGCGCTGATCGCGGTGCGCGGGCTGCACCGGTTCGCCGCCGCCGAAGGGGTGATCGACGCCGACGTGGCCCGCGCGGTCAAGCCGCCCACCCCGAGCCGGCGGCTGCCCAAGAGCCTGTCGTTGGACGAGGTGCTCGCGCTGCTCGACGGCGCCGGCGGCGACGCCCCCAGCGACGGCCCGCTGACGCTGCGCAACCGCGCGCTGCTGGAACTGCTGTACTCCACCGGCGCCCGGATCTCCGAGGCGGTCGGTCTGGACGTCGACGACGTCGACACCCAGGAGCGGTCGGTGTTGTTGCGCGGCAAAGGCGGCAAGGAGCGGCTGGTCCCGGTCGGTCGTCCGGCGGTCAGCGCGCTGGACGCCTACCTGGTGCGGGGCCGGCCCGAACTGGCCCGCCGCGGCCGGGGGCTCGGCACAGCCGGCGCGATCTTCCTCAACGCCCGCGGTGGCCGGCTGTCCCGGCAGAGCGCCTGGCAGGTGCTGCAGGACGCCGCCGAACGAGCCGGCATCACCGCGGCGGTTTCGCCGCACACGCTGCGGCACTCCTTTGCCACCCACCTGCTTGACGGTGGTGCCGACGTGCGGGTGGTGCAGGAACTGCTCGGTCACGCCTCGGTGACCACCACCCAGATCTACACGCTGGTGACGGTCAACGCGCTGCGCGAGGTGTGGGCCGGGGCGCACCCCAGAGCCTGAGCGGCCACGGATAGACTTTGCCCCCATGTTCGCCATGCC
>CAYPTG010000316.1:0-2948 GCA_964413455.1 uncultured Mycobacterium sp.
GCGCTCCCTGGGTCTGCTCCCTTGGGTACGGCGGGTTTCGTCTGGGGTTCCTCGGTGTTGGTGAGCTACCAGAACCAGGGGCCGGGTACCGTGTCGCGGACCGCGTCAACGCCGAGGCGTTTCTTAGCCCGCTTGGCCTGATCTTTGGTGTAGCCGGCGGCGTCGGCGGCCGAGTAGACCTCGGTTGCCTTGATTGATCCGTTAGCCAACAGGTCGGTGAGCCATTGGTCGATGTCGTGTGCATCGTCGTCGCCGTGGGTTGCTGCCCGGTTGATGATGTCCCCGACTGAATCCTCGGATGCGCCGAGGTCGACGACCCGTGCCACCCCGACCGGGCCGGTGTCGGTGGGTACCGTGGTGTTCTCCAGCCGGAACGCGAACGACTCCGCACCGGGTGGGGCATAGTTGCCTTTGTCCTGGGTGATGACGACCCGGCCGTCGTCTTCAGCAAACAGGAACACTGACCGCACCGCGTCCCGGAATGCGTGGGAGCCGGACATCTTGTCGGAGGCGTTGCCGGCGCCCTTGCCGAAGTGGCGGATGAACATGACGACCGTCCCGGTTTCCTCGGCCAGCCGGGCCAGCGGGTCCAGGGCGGCCCGAACGTCGGCTTCCCGGTGGAGGTCGCCGGTCATGGTCGAGGCGATGGGGTCGATGATGACCAGGGCGGCGCCGCTGTCGGTGATGGCGTCCCTAAACGGTGCGACGTCGACCGGTAGTAGCGGGGTGACTTCACCGTTGTCGATCGAGGACGTGATGGCCAGGCGGCCGATCTTGGTCATGTCGGCTCCGGCGGCGAGCAACCGTGGTACTAGGACTGGCCCCCAGGCGTCCTCGCCGGACCACAGCAGCGTCGGGCGGGGGTTGCCGTGGTGTTGGCCGGGCAGGGTTCCCCGGGATAGCTGGGCGGCCAGGTGCAGGGCGTATGTGGTTTTGCCGGTGCCGCCGCGCCCAGCCAGAGCTGAGACGGTTCCGGCGGGAATGTGGTCCTCCCACAGCCACACCTGTTTTTCGGCGCGGATATCGGATGCCCATTGGACGCTGGCCTGACGGCCCGGCGGCAAGTGTTCCTCGGTGTTGTTCTGCGGACGCCGAGGGGGCCGCACGGTGACGGCCCCCTCCACGTTGATGTTTGATTTGGTCAAGTCCTTGTCAAGTACATGACCTCGGTTGTGCTTGTTGTCAGACAAGGGTTTCCCCCTCTGACCGCAGGCTTTGAGGAGATGGAGTTGTCAACATGTTCTCCAACTGGGCCGTGCTGGGGCTTTCGTGGAAGCCTTTGGCGTATCCCTGTTTCCAGCCATCGCGGTATCCGGTGCGGTATCCGCCGGTACGGATGCGGCGCGGTGCCGGGCAGGGCGGGGTCACGTGCCAGTTGGCGTAGAAGTCGCAGCGGCACGGCTCCCCGTACCCGCACTTGCCGGTGCTGCAAGGTGTTTCGATCACTGCGCACCGCCGATGAGGTCGACGGCAGCCCGGAGAACCTCGATTAGTTGACCGACTTCGGTGGGCGTGAGATTCACTCCCCACCCGAGGAATTTGCCGCCACTTTTCTCCGTCCTGCTGAGGTAAAGACTGACGACCTGTTCCCCGGTGCCGTACTGGATGGCCCTGACGCGGACACTCGCCGGTTCCAGCTCGCCGTTTCCGATTTCCTGGCCGCCCGAGCTCTTTGCTTGAACCCAGGCGTTCGTCGACCGGTACGCCGTTTGGCCCAGGGAATAGCGGATGAGGTCACAATCGGGATCCGCCCACGCGGGCCGGGGGAACGGAATGATGTTCTCGGCGTCGCCGTGGTGGTGAATGAAGTGTTCCCGGTCGGCCAGTACTTGCCACCGCTTTACGGCGTCGGGCAGCACATCGGGCTGGTCAAGGTCGACCGGAGGATATTCCGGGTCGACGGCGGCGGGCTGATCTGGAATCATGTTGTCTGAACTTCCTTTCTGGTGATGGGTTGGTTCGCAGCGGTCCCTGCCAGGTGTTGGCGCACCTGGGGTCACGGGGGCCGCTTCGCTATTCCCGGTGAGGGCTCGTAAGCCTGTTGTTGAACCACCGGCTGCGGGCGACGTTGTTACGCCCTGTCTGGGGTGCAGCTCTGCTGCGGGCGGACTATGCGGCATCCGGGCCACCGAACTGTTCGTTCTCCCAAGCGATTACATCGCTCAGCCGGTAACGCGTGTGGCGACCGAAACGGGCGTACCTTGGTCCCCGCTTTTGGCTGGCCCACTGAGCCAGCGTCTTCTCGGGCACCCGCAGCCGGTCGGCCACCTCGGGCCGAGTCAGCCATTCGGGCTTCTGTTCCATCTGGCGTTCACTCCTCGCTTTCCGTGCTTTCCGTGATTCCGGTGAATCACCGATAGTTCTGACCGATTCCCGGACAGCCTACCCATGTAATCCGGATTCCCGCAACTAACGAGGTATTGTCGCCGGTATGTCGGAATTTTGGTCTGATGAAGTCACCGCACGCATCGCCGGCGAGATAAGGCGACTGAGGGGCGACCGGTCCGGTCAGTGGCTTTCGGATCGGACGGCCGAATTAGGTCAGAGGGTGTCGCGCTCAACGATCTCTGAGATTGAGACCGGCCGGCGGAAGTCGATTACGGTTGCAGACTTGATTTTGTTGGCTGCGGCGCTTGAGACCGCTCCGATTGCTCTCGTCTATCCGGCTCCTTACGGCACAGATGCCATCCGCGTAGTACCTCATGTGAACGGATCGAAAACATGGGCATTGCAATGGTTTTCAGGACTGCTCGACGGCAGCACTGTCGAGGGGTTCGCAATCTCTTCTGAGCCGCGCACCCTCGCCGATGACGGCAAGGCGCGGCATGAGTACAAGCGGGCATACGACGAGAACCTGGCGGCGCTCCGGGCGGCCCGTGAGATTTGGGAGCTTGAGGGTCGTTTGTGGGCGTTGAAGTTCGAGAAGCGGGCACGCAAGGACGAATTGA
>CAYPTG010000317.1:0-2944 GCA_964413455.1 uncultured Mycobacterium sp.
GATCCAGGCCGACCCCCGCGGCTGGATCGCCCAGCCGGTGGTCCAGCTGTCCACTGTGCCCACCAAAGTGGGTGACCGCCTGGTGCCCCGGCACGTCGACTTGCGGCCGTTCGCGGTCAACGACGGTGAGAAGGTCTGGGTGCTGCCCGGCGGGCTGACCCGGGTCGCGCTGACCGAAGGGTCGCTGGTGGTCAACTCCAGCCAGGGTGGCGGATCCAAGGACACCTGGGTGCTCGCGTCGCGCACCTCGGCGGCGTCCCGGGAACTGGCCGCCGCCCAGGTGGTCCGCACGCTTCCGCGCACCGCCGGCGCCGGTGAGATGCAGCCGGCGCAGCAGCAGTCGATGAGCGGCGTCCAACAGCAACAGCAACAACAGCAGTCGATGAGCGGCGTCCAACAGCAACAACAGCAACAGCAGAGCGGGGTGCGGTGATGCTGGCTCGCAACGCCGAAGCGCTGTATTGGATCGGGCGGTACGTCGAACGCGCCGACGACACCGCCCGCATCCTCGACGTCACAGTGCACCAGTTGTTGGAGGACTCCAGCGTCGACCCCGACCATGCCTCCCGAATCCTGTTGGAAGTCTTGGGGATCGAGTCGCCCAAGACCCGGCTCGACATGTGGGCGCTGACCGACCTGGTCGCCTTCAGCCGCGACCTGACCCGGGGATGCTCCATCGTGGACGCGATCACCGAGGCGCGGGAGAACGCCCGCTCGGCGCGCGAGGTGATCTCCGGGGACATGTGGGAATGCCTCAACACCACCTACAACGCGCTCGGCGAGCGGGAACGGGCGGCCCGACGGTTGGGGCCGCACGAGTTCTTCACCTTCATCGAGGGGCGCGCCGCGATGTTCGCCGGACTGGCCGACTCCACCCTTTCCCGCGACGACGGATACCGGTTCTTGGTGCTCGGCCGGGCGCTGGAACGCGTCGACATGACCGTCCGGCTCCTGCTGTCCCGGGTGGGCGACAGCGCGTCCTCGCCGACTTGGGTGAGTGTGCTGCGCGCCGCCGGGGCGCACGACACCTACCTGCGCACCCACCGGGGAGTGCTGGACGCCAACCGGGTGGTCGAGTTCATGCTGCTGGACCGGCAGTTCCCGCGATCGGCGTTCTACTCGCTCAAATTGGCCGAACACAGCCTCGACGAGCTGATGCGCGGTCCCGGTGACGGCGCCGGCGCCGAGGCCCGGCGGGCACTCGGGCGGGCCCGCAGCGAGCTGGAGTTCGTCCGGCCCGGGGCGCTGCTGGAGTCGCTGGAGACCCGGCTGGCCGAACTGCAAACAACCTGCTACGAGGTGGGAGAAGCGTTGGCGCTCAGGTATTTCCGATTGGCGCGATGGGTGGAATGGTCCGACACCGGACGCCCGGGAGCGGTACTGGCGGCCGACGGCGCCGGCGACGACGGTGGTGCCTGATGTGGCGGATACGGGTGGTCCATGCCACCGGATATGCCTACAAGTCGCCGGTGACTGCGTCCTATAACGAGGCGCGGCTCACCCCGCGCTCGGACTCGCGGCAGAACGTCATCATCAACCGCGTCGAGACAACCCCGGCGACCCGGTCCTACCGTTACGTCGACTACTGGGGTACCGCGGTGACCGCCTTCGACCTGCATGCGCCGCACACCGAATTGGAGGTCACCTCGGCCTCGGTGGTGGAGACCGAGAAGCCCGAGCCAGTAGACAAAGAAAAAGAAGTGAGCTGGGACGACCTGCGCTCCGACGCAGTGCTGGACCGCTACCACGAAGTGCTCATCCCCACCCACTACACCCCGGTAGACAAACGCACCGACCGGATCGCCCGCGCGATCATCAAGACCCACGACCCGCAGCGGGCCGTGCGGGCCGCCGTCGAGTGGGTGCGCAGCGAACTGAAATACGTTCCGGGCACCACAGAAGTGCACTCATCCGGGCAGGATGCGCTGGTCCAAGGCGAAGGGGTGTGCCAGGATTTCGCCCATCTGTCGCTGATCCTGTTGCGCACCATGGGGATTCCCGCCCGATACGTGTCGGGCTATCTGCACCCCAATTCGGACGCCACCCTGGGCGAGACCGTCGATGGGGAGCGCCACGCCTGGATTCAGGCGTGGACCGGCGGCTGGTGGGACTACGACCCCACCAACGACACCGAGATCAACGAGCAGTACATCAGCGTCGGGTTCGGCCGCAGCTACGCCGACGTGACCCCGCTGAAGGGCATCTACCTGGGTCAGGGGTCCAGTGACCTGGATGTGGTGGTCGAAATGACCAGGCTGGCTTGAGATCAGCCAACTGAGACGCGCAGCAGGTCGTCGCCCAGCTCGACCCGGCCGCTGAACTCGGTCGCTGCCTGCGCCCGCCACTGATCCTCCTGCCCGGGCGTCAGCGGGGGCACGTAGTGCGTCAGCACCAGGGTGTCCACTCCGGCGCGTGCGGCGGTCGCGGCGGCCTGCTGCACCGATGAGTGGTAGTCGATGATGTCGCGGATTCGCTGCACCGGCATCTGCGCGACGAGATCGGCACGGATCACCGTGTGCACCAACGTATTCGCGCCGCGGGCCAGGTCGTCCAGCGTGGCACACGGCACGCTGTCACCGGCGAGCACCACCGACGCACCGTCGTACTCGACCCGGAAACCGAGGGTGGGTTCCACCGGCCGGTGATCGGTCGGGGCGGCGACGATCCGCACCCCGCCGGTGTTCCACACCTCGCCGTCGGTGTACTCGTGCACCTGCACTGAGGGCGGCTCGGTGATGTCCGGATGATGACCGATGCGGTAGGAGATGTCCGGTGCCAGCGCGGCCAGGGTGGCCTCGACGACGGCCTTGGTGCCGGGCGGTCCGATGATCGGCAGCGGGGTGGGCACCAGCGTGGTCACCCAGCGGGTGGTGATGACGTCGGACAGGTCGGTGATGTGGTCGCTGTGCAGATGGGTGAGCAGCAGTGCGGTCAGATTGGCCGC
>CAYPTG010000318.1:0-2938 GCA_964413455.1 uncultured Mycobacterium sp.
AGCAAGCCGATTGACATCTTCGGAGCACCGGCCTAGTCCGGCGCAGCGACAGCTAAGAAAGTAACCAGGACATGGGAATTCGCAAGTACAAGCCGACGACCCCCGGTCGCCGCGGTGCCAGCGTCTCCGACTTCGCCGAGCTCACCCGCTCGACCCCGGAGAAGTCGCTGCTGCGTCCGCTGCACGGTACCGGCGGGCGTAACGCGCACGGCCGGATCACTACCCGGCACCGGGGCGGCGGTCACAAGCGCGCCTACCGGCTGATCGACTTCCGTCGCCACGACAAGGATGGCGTCAACGCCAAGGTCGCGCACATCGAGTACGACCCCAACCGCACCGCCAACATCGCGCTGCTGCACTACCTGGACGGCGAGAAGCGTTACATCATTGCGCCGCAAGGTCTTTCGCAGGGCGCCATCGTGGAGTCCGGCCCCAACGCCGACATCAAGCCGGGTAACAACCTGCCGCTGCGCAATATCCCGGCCGGTACCGTCATCCACGCCGTCGAGTTACGTCCGGGCGGCGGGGCCAAGTTGGCCCGCTCGGCCGGTGCCAGCATCCAGCTGCTGGGTAAAGAAGGCACCTACGCGGCGCTGCGTATGCCCTCGGGTGAAATTCGCCGCGTCGACGTGCGCTGCCGCGCCACCGTCGGTGAGGTGGGCAACGCCGAGCAGGCGAACATCAACTGGGGCAAGGCCGGCCGGATGCGGTGGAAGGGCAAGCGCCCCACCGTCCGTGGTGTGGTGATGAACCCGGTCGACCATCCGCACGGCGGTGGTGAGGGCAAGACCTCCGGTGGTCGCCACCCGGTGAGCCCGTGGGGCAAGCCGGAGGGCCGAACCCGCAAGCCGAACAAGCCGAGCGACAAGCTCATCGTCCGACGCCGACGCACCGGCAAGAACAAGCGCTAGGGCCGCCGGAAAAGGAGTTGTAGGAAATGCCACGCAGTCTGAAGAAGGGTCCGTTCGTCGACGACCATCTGCTCAAGAAGGTCGACGTCCAGAACGAGAAGAACACCAAGCAGGTCATCAAGACCTGGTCGCGTCGTTCGACCATCATCCCGGACTTCATCGGCCACACCTTCGCGGTGCACGACGGCCGCAAGCATGTGCCGGTGTTCGTAACCGAGGCGATGGTCGGGCACAAGCTGGGCGAGTTCGCTCCGACGCGGACGTTCAAGGGCCATATCAAGGACGACCGGAAGAGTAAGCGCCGATGAGTACGACGACTGAATTCCCTTCGGCCACCGCCAAAGCGCGCTTCGTGCACATCTCGGCGAGCAAGGCCCGCCGGGTGATCAACCTGGTGCGCGGCAAGTCGGTGGAAGAGGCCCTCGACATCCTGCGCTGGGCGCCGCAGTCGGCCAGCGAGCCGGTCGCCAAGGTGATCGCCAGCGCAGCGGCCAACGCGCAGAACAACAACGGCCTGGACCCGCGCACCCTGGTGGTCGCCACCGTCTACGCCGACGAGGGCCCCACCGCCAAGCGGATCCGTCCGCGCGCCCAGGGCCGCGCCTACCGGATCCGCAAGCGCACCAGCCACATCACCGTGATCGTGGAGAGCCGTCCGCCGCGCGACCAGCGCGCCGGGGAGTCGGCCCGTTCGCGGCGTGCCCAGGGCAGCAAGACCGCCGGAGCCGCGAAGCCGGCGACATCAGGTTCAGGCACCGGCCCGGCCAAGAAGGCTCCGGCTAAGAAAGCACCGGCCAAGAAGGCAGCCACCAAGGCTCCGGCCAAGAAGGGAGGCTCGGAGTAGTGGGTCAGAAGATCAACCCGCACGGCTTCCGGCTCGGTATCACCACCGACTGGAAGTCCCGCTGGTACGCCGACAAGCAGTACGCCGACTACGTCAAGGAAGATGTGGCGATCCGCCGGCTGCTGGCCAGCGGCCTGGAACGCGCCGGCATCGCCGACGTGGAGATCGAGCGCACCCGGGACCGGGTGCGGGTCGACATCCACACCGCGCGTCCGGGCATCGTGATCGGTCGCCGCGGCACCGAGGCCGACCGCATTCGTGCGGATCTGGAGAAGCTGACCGGCAAGCAGGTGCAGCTGAACATCCTTGAGGTCAAGAACCCCGAGTCGCAGGCCCAGCTGGTGGCCCAGGGCGTGGCCGAGCAGCTGAGCAACCGGGTGGCGTTCCGTCGCGCGATGCGCAAGGCCATCCAGTCGGCGATGCGTCAGCCCAACGTCAAGGGCATCCGGGTGCAGTGCTCCGGGCGCCTCGGCGGCGCGGAGATGAGCCGCTCGGAGTTCTACCGCGAGGGTCGGGTACCGCTGCACACGCTGCGCGCCGACATCGACTACGGCCTGCACGAGGCCAAGACCACCTTCGGTCGGATCGGTGTGAAGGTCTGGATCTACAAGGGCGACGTCGTCGGCGGCAAGCGTGAGCTGACCGCCGTGGCACCGGCCGCCGACCGTCCGCGCCGCGACCGGCCAGCGGGTACCCGTCCGCGCCGCAGCGGTTCGTCGGGCACCACCGCGACCAGCACCGAGGCCGGCCGCGCAGCCTCGGGCGCCGATGAGGCCGGCACGATCGCCGAGCCGGTCGAGCAGGCCGCTCCGGTCGCCGAGAGCACCGAGTAAAGAGTCAGGAACACGAATCATGTTGATTCCCCGCAAGGTTAAGCACCGCAAGCAACACCACCCGAAGCAACGTGGGATGGCCAGCGGTGGCACCAGCGTGACCTTCGGTGACTATGGCATCCAGGCACTGGAGCACGCCTACATCACCAACCGGCAGATCGAGTCCGCCCGTATCGCCATCAACCGGCACATCAAGCGCGGTGGCAAGGTGTGGATCAACATCTTCCCGGACCGTCCGCTGACCAAGAAGCCGGCCGAAACCCGCATGGGCTCGGGCAAGGGCTCACCGGAATGGTGGGTCGCCAACGTCAAGCCCGGCCGGGTGCTCTTCGAGCTGAGCTACCCCAATG
>CAYPTG010000319.1:0-2936 GCA_964413455.1 uncultured Mycobacterium sp.
CTATTACTTGAGTAGCCGATGACGCGGCCAGCCGCGCCACCGTCGCCGTGCCCACCAGCCCGAAGGCCCCGGTCACCAGCACGGTGCCGGACACCCCGGGCCCTCCCATTACGGCGTCAGGCCTCGTCGTCATCGGCTGAGGCGGCGGCCAGCGCCTCTTCGACCCGCGCCCGCGCCCCGTCCAGATGCTCCTGGCAGCGCTTGGCCAACGCCTCGCCGCGCTCCCAAAGCTTAAGTGCCGCATCGAGATCCATGCCGCCCTGCTCCAGCTGGCGCACCACCTCGACGAGTTCGTCGCGGCACTGCTCGTAACCCAGCTCGCTGACGGCGGTGGATGTTGTGTCGCTCATGCCGCTCCATTCTGCTGTGCATCGTCGGTGACGCCCGGTCCGGTGCTCACCGCGCCGATCGCGCCGTCGGCAAGCCTGATCCGCAGGGTAGTGCCCGCCGGGGCATCGGCCGTCGACCGCAACAGTCGAGTCGACGATGCCGGCGCGTCGGCGCCGGAGGAGGAGCGAGACGATTGGGACTCAGCCCGAGTCGACGATGCCGGCGCGTCGGCGCCGGAGGAGGAGCGAGACGATAGGGACCCAGCCCCAGACACTCCGGCCGAAGCGTCCACGGTCTGCACCACCGCGTACCCGCGGGCCAACGTGGCGGCCGGCCCCAGGGCAGTCAGCTGCGCGGCCAGATGCGCGGTCCGGTGGGCTTCGCGGTCCATCAGCCGGGTGACGTCGCGCCGGGCCGCGGTCAGCGCCCGGTGTACCTCGGTGGCCCGCTCGGCGACCATCCGCAGCGGGTCGGCCAGCACCGGCCGGCTGCGCAGCTGGGCCAGCCCGTGCTGCTCACGGCCCACCCAGTGCCGCAACGCCCGGGCACTGCGGCCCCGCAGCTCGTCGATCAGCGTCAGTTCGGCGGCGGTGTCGGGCACCACCTTCTTGGCGGCGTCGGTCGGGGTGGCCGCCCGCAGGTCGGCGACCTGGTCGCACAGCGGGTTGTCCGGTTCGTGGCCGACCGCGCTGATCACCGGGGTGCGGCAGGCCGCGATGGCCCGACACAGGGTCTCGTCGGAGAACGGCAGCAGATCCTCCACGCTGCCCCCGCCGCGGGCGATCACGATGACGTCCACCTCCGGGTCGCCGTCCAGCTCGGCCAGCGCCGCGACGATCTGCGTCACCGCGTTGGGTCCCTGCACCGCGGTGTTGCGGACCGCGAAGCGCACCGCCGGCCAGCGGGCGGCGGCCACCGTCGTCACGTCGTGCTCGGCGGCCCCGCCGCGGCCGGTGATCAGCCCGACCCGGTTCGGCAGGAACGGTAGCCGACGTTTACGCCTCGGGTCGAACAGGCCCTCGGCGCCCAGCAGCTGACGCAACCGTTCGATGCGGGCCAGCAGCTCACCCAGCCCCACCGCGCGAATCTCGCTGAGCCGCAACGAGAATGTGCCGCGCCCGGTGAAGAAATCCGGCTTGCCGCGCACCACCACCTGGGTGCCTTCGGTGAGCTTGATCGGTGCACCGGCGACCAGCTCCCGCGAGCAGGTCACCGTCATCGACATGTCGGCGGCCGGATCGCGCAACACCATGAACACCGTGTTGCTGTTGGCGCGCATGTTGATTTGGGTCAGCTGGCCCTCGACCCACACCGCCCCGAGCCTGTCGATCCAGCCTTTGACCCGGATGGCGACCGCGCGGACCGGGAACGGGTTGTCCGCGCTACTGCCCGGCGCGGTGCTCTCCGGTGCGCTGCTGCCCGGCGCGCTCACTTCGCGGTCGCGCGGGTGATCCTGTTGGCCAGCAGCGTCTGGAACGGGGCGCGGGCCTTGCCGGCCTCCTCGAAGGCCAGCAGCGCTTGCAGATCGGCCACGCTCAGTGACTGGATTCGGGCCCGCAGCTGGGCCAGCGTCAACGATTCGTAGTCCAGCTTGGCGACGATGGCCGGCGCCTTGACGGCCGGCTTCGCCGGTTCCTTGGCCGGTTTCGGCGCGGCTTTGGTGGCGGTCGCCGGCTTCTTTTTGGCGCTCGTATTCTTCGCCGGGGTCTTGGCGCCGGCCGACGTGCGCTCGGCGCCGGCGGCGGGGTCGGTCACCGAGTACAGCGCGAAACGTCCCTCGGTGTGCCGTTCGCCGTTGGGTGAGGGGGCGTCGTCCTGGTCGGTCAGATCCTCGTCGAAGGTCGCCCAGTCCGGCTTCTCATCCTTGGGCGGGAACATGGTTTCCAGCACGGCGTCGCCTTTGATGATCAAGCCGGCCAGATCCTGCTGCATCTTCATCACCGCTTGGGCGACGCCGCTGGCCACCGTCATCGGGTACATGGCGATGGTCTGCGGCAGTTTGCGGCTCTCCTCGATGGCGGTCACGGCCGCGCCGACGATCAGGCGGATTCCGTAGGGTGCGGTAGCCATGTTCACCAGCCTACGACCGGTCCGCGCGGCCCGGCTCAATTGCTGAATTTCGCGGGGGCGGATTGCCGGATTTTCCCCGGGTGCGATTGCCCTGATTTCGCCGGTTGCGGTGTGTGGAACGTAGGCTGATTCCATGCCGCCAACCATCGACATGGGGATACCCGGCACCACTAGTCCGGCCGCGCACCGCGGCGGCAAGCGGGTGCTGCTCGCCGAGCCGCGTGGCTATTGCGCCGGTGTGGACCGCGCCGTGGAAACCGTCGAGCGTGCCCTGGAGAAACACGGGCCGCCGGTGTACGTCCGCCACGAGATCGTGCACAACCGGCATGTGGTGGACACCCTGGCGCAGCGCGGCGCGGTATTCGTCGCCGAGACCGACGAGGTGCCCGAGGGCGCCATCGTGGTGTTCTCTGCGCACGGGGTGGCGCCCACCGTGCACGAGACGGCCGCGGCCCGCAATCTGCAGGTGATCGACGCCACCTGCCCGCTGGTCACCAAGGTGCACAACGAGGCCAAGCGGTTCGCGCGGGAGGACT
>CAYPTG010000320.1:0-2934 GCA_964413455.1 uncultured Mycobacterium sp.
TCGTTGGCCGCCAACGACACCGGCTGCGGGCGGGCCATCACACCATCTCCTGGGTCGCGGTCACCGGGTCCAGCGGCTCATCCTCGGTAACCTGTCGTCCGCGGCGCAGCCGGTTGTCGATGTAGTTCACCAGGTGGGTCAGCGGGATGGTCAGCAGCAGGTAGAACAGGCCCGCGGCCACCAACGGGGAAAGGCTGCCGGTCTGGGCGTTGAGGTCGCGACCCACCTGGAACAGCTCCCGCTGGCTGGCCACCAGACCCAGGAAGTACACCAGCGAGGAGGCTTTCAGTAGCGAGATGAACTGGTTCATCAGCGCGGGCAGCACCCGGCGCACGCCCTGGGGCACCACCACCAGCCGCATCGATGAGGGATAGCTGAACCCCAGCGCGCGGGATGCCTCCAGCTGACCGGCCTCCACACTCTGGATGCCGGAGCGCAGGATTTCCCCGATGTAGGCCCCGGCCATCAGACCCAGCGCGGCGATGCCCAGGGGATAGGGGTTATTGCCGGTGAAACCGCCCACGAGTGGGCCGATGCCCAGCCCGATCAACAAGATGATGACCACCTCGGGCAGGCCCCGGAAGATGTCGGTGTAGATCCGGGCCGGCCAGCGCAGCCAGCGCGACCGGGAAATTCCGGCCACCGCCAGCACCAGGCCGACCAGCAGCCCGATGATGCTGGCGCTGATGGTCAGGATCAGCGTGTTGGGCAGGCCGGTTTTCAGCAGGTCCGGGATGGCCTTCTTGTACAGCTCCCAGTTCAGGAACGACTCGCGCAGCTGGGTGAGCACCGGCTTGCTCGCCACCGCTCCCACCGCGGCACCGGCCGGTGCCTGCCGGTGCGTGGCGATGGCCGCGAAATCCGGCAGGGTGGGCGGCGGTACGGCCTTGGAGCCGGGCTTCCAGCCCGGCGGCAGCGCGCGCGGCACCCAGTCCGAATACAGCCGCGCCCAGGTGCCGTCGGCGATCACCGCGTCCAGCCCGGCGTTGAGTGCGTTGATCAGCGGGGTGTTTTCCTTGGCCACCGCGTAGGCGACGAAATTGTCCAAGCTGAAGGTGTTTTCGACGATCGTGGCCGGGTCGCCGTCGCGAACGGTGGCGTGCGCCTGTTGCGACGGGGCCACCCAGGCGTCGATCTGCTTGGTCTTGAGGCTGGCGTAGACGGTGTTGTAGTCGGGGAACTTCACCGGCTCCAGGTGCAGGGTGTCCACGACGTATGCCTCTTGGACGGTGCCCTGCACCACCCCGATCCGCTGGTTGGGCCGCAGATCGTTGAACCCTTTGATCGACGAGCCGCCCGGCACCACCAGGGAGAAGTAGCCGAAGTCGTAGCCGTTGGTGAAACCGACGGTGTCTCGGCGAGCGTCGGTGGTGGTGATCGACGACGATCCGGCGTCGAACCGCCGGCTGGCCACTTGGGCCAGCAGACCGGAGAAGTCGGTTCCGACGAAGTTGATCTTCAGACCGATCTTGGTGGCGATGGCGCGCAGCAGTTCGTTGTCGAAACCGGTGAACTGCCCAGCGGCGTCGATGCAGATGCTCGGCGGGGCATCGGACAGGGTGCCGACGGTCAGCGTGCCGGGTGTGATCAGGTGCAGCGCGTCCAGGTTGATCGCGGTGAGCGGTTCGGTGCTGGCGGTGCTGTACTTGTCGTCGGCCGGGCCCTTGGCGGCGGCCGCCAGGTTGGTCGGCAGCGCGCTGGCCGCCTGCTCACCGGGCGGACTGCACTGATCGGCGGCCGCCGGCGGGGACAACACCAGCGCCAGGGTCAGAGTCAGCAGGGCGGTCAGGATCAGTCCGACGGCGCGGACGCATGGTCGCGGGATGGCCGATTCGACGGTCATTTTCAGCAACTTACTGGCCGTGGCGCCGTTCCGGTCAGGGTTGTCCTCATCGCGAGGATTACCCACCGACCCGGCTATCGCGCCAGCGGATCAACGCCTGGACCGGTGCCAGGTCGTAGTCCGGACCATTGCAGCCGATTGTTATCAGGCTCACCCCGAGCTCGGCCAGCGCTTCGGCTTTGGCAACCAGTGTGTCCGCGTCGTCGCCCTGCACTCCTGAGGAACGCTCCACGGTCGCCGAGTCGCGGCCCACCTCGTCGCAGTGCTGCTGCAGCACCTCGGCCTTGTGCGGATACGTTGTGGCGTCGGTGAATCCGTGCCAGATATCGGCGTGCTTGGCGACCAGCCGCAGGGTCTTGCGCTCGCCCTGCCCGCCGATCAGGATCGGAATCCGGCGCACCGGCGCGGGATTGAGCTGGGCCAGCCGGGCCTCGATGCGCGGCAGCGCGGCGGCCAGATCGTCCAACCGGCTGCCCGCGGTGCCGAACTCGTAGCCGTACTCGTCGTAGTCGCGCTGCTTCCAGCCCGACCCGATGCCCAGGATCAGCCGTCCCTGCGAGATGTGGTCGACGGTGCGGGCCATATCGGCCAGCAGCTCCGGGTTGCGGTAGGAGTTGCAGCTGACCAGCGCACCGATCTCGATGCGGGAAGTCTGTTCGGCCCAGGCGCCGAGCATGGTCCAACACTCGAAGTGCGCGCCATCCGGATCGCCGTAGAGCGGAAAGAAGTGATCCCAGTTGAACGCGACGTCCACACCCATGTCCTCACAGCGTCGCAGCGCGTCCCGGATGTAGCCGTAGTGGTCGGATTGCTGTGGGTGTAACTGGACACCGATGCGCACGGGCAGGGTCATGGTGTCCACGGTAGAGCGTGATGCATGTGGCCTAGCGCAGAAATGCGGCCGGACTCGGCGTCCGACCGCATTTCTGTTGCCTGTGGCGGAAGTTACTTCCCGCCGGCGATGAACTCCTCGAGCTGCTCGCGGGCCAGCTCGTCGGCCAACTGCTTGGGCGGGCTCTTCATCAGGTAGGCCGACGCCGGGATGATCGGGCCGCCGATGCCGCGGTCCTTGGCGATCTTGGCGGCGCGCA
>CAYPTG010000321.1:0-947 GCA_964413455.1 uncultured Mycobacterium sp.
AGCCTGGCCGACGCGAAGGCCGACGCCCTCCGGGTGATCGACCGCCTCGGCGGCCAGCTACTCAACCTCTCCGGAACCGACCAGGCCTCACAGCAGGCCATGGCCGATGCCTCCGAGCGGTTCACCGCGGCGTCCTCGCAGATCGAGCAGGCCACCACGGCCAAGCAGGCGATGCTGGCAAAGGAGAGCGCGGTCGAGGGTCTGTACTACGTGCGGGCCGCTCGCACCGCGATGGGCATGGATCCGGGGCCGGAGATCGAGGCAATCGCCGGGCAGAAGGCGGCGGGTTCGGTCACCGAGGATCGGCGCATCCAGTTCGAGGGCCGCGAGATCGAGGCCTCCCCCGTGCCGTCGTCCAACACCCCGAACTATTACCCGGGTGGACGGGTGGCCGGCCGGCCGGTGCCGGCGGGCTGGTACTCCGAGCCGTGGTGGAAGCCCGCGCTGCGGGCCGGTGCGTGGGGTATGGGCTCGGTGCTGATGTTCGACGCCCTGTTCGGCGGGATGCACGGGGTGGGCTACAACTCCGCGGCGTTCGAGAACGGCTACGGTTCCGGGTTCGATCAGGGCTTCGACTCGGGGTATGACCAGGGTCTGGCTCAGGGCATGGACGGCGGCGACGGTGGCTGGGGCGGCGACAGCGGCGGTTGGGGTGACGGCGGCAGCGGCTGGGATGGCGGCGGCGGCGGAGACTTCGGCGGCGGCGGCGATTTCGGTGGCGGCGGCGGGTTCGACTTCGGCGGGTTCGACTTCTAGGACTTCTAGGTCTGACAGTCCGGGCACCAGAACAGGTTGCGGCCCTCCATCTCCGCGGTGCGGACCGGCGTGCCGCACACCCGGCACGGCTCGCCGGCGCGCCGGTAGACGTAAGTGCGGGGACGGTCCGGGCCGTAGGCCGGTGCTCCGTGATCGTGTTCGGGACGCACCACGATGATGCGTCCGCGTCG